>JAKAMP010000022.1 GCA_021812865.1 Bacteroidota bacterium
CTGTTCTGCCAGTTTTCTGGTATGTCGAAATCCTGCCGGTACGAACCCACCGGGTTAATATCGTGGGGTACATGCGGGGGATCGGGATTATTCGTCCATTCATAAGGTATGTTCACGTAAATAGGCATACCGTAGCCTTGGATTTCCCAGTTTGAAGGCACCTGGATGTCTTTCCAACCGCTCACATCAAAGCCGGGGTCGAAAAATCCTTCAGGCCGTTTGGAAGGATCTTCGGTAAAGAAGAATTTCCATTTGCCATCGAGGGAGAGATACCAGGGGGAAGCAGAAGACTTGCCTGACAATGCGCTTTCCACCGAGCTGTATGGCAACAGGGTGGCATGCGGGGCTTCCTTGTTGATTCTCACGATATCCGGATTTTCCAGTTCGGGAGGCAGATCCTTCTTTTGCGCAAACAATGGCAATGAGAGCATGACAAACAATAAAATCAGTGATTTCTTCATTCCTATTTCTGGTTAGCAGGTTAGATAAACCGGGGCTGATTTCCTGCATATGGATGCAAGAAACAGCCCCGGCCTGAATTGATTATGAAAGGTTTATTTTACAAAATCTGCATTTTCAAGGTAATCGAATGATTTTTTGGCGCCGTCCAGGGCAGTGGTTTTGTATTCTTCCTGTTCCACTACATAATACTTGGCGCCTGCCAGGCTTGCCTTATCGAAGATGGCTTTCCAGTCGATCTTGCCGCTACCGCCCACTTCGTATTCATCTTTGATATGAAGGAGGGTGAAACGGCCGGGATATTTGGCAAAATATTCAAGGGCATTGCCGCCACCGATGTAAATCCACCACAGGTCCATTTCAAAGAATACCTTGGTAGAATCGGTATTTTTGAGCATGTAATCATAGATCACAGTGCTGTCGATGGATTTAAATTCCCTGTCGTGGTTGTGATACCCAAACTTGATGCCGGCAGCATTACATTTTTCGCCAACTGCATTGAAATAATCGCAATATCTCTTCACTCCGGCAAGACTGGTATAACCAACGCTGTCCATGAAAGGTTGCACGATATATTTCACCCCGGCAATCTTATGGGCTGCAATGCAGGTATCCCACCATGCCATGGTCTTGTTCCAGTTGGCCGAATCGGGAACCGGCTGACCTGTATGTGAACTGAGAAAATCAATACCGTTCTTCTTCAGAAGCTCTGCAAATGCAACCGGATCCATTCCGTAAAACTTGCCATCTTTATATCCTGCAGCTTCAACATACTTGTAGCCGATCTTTGCCACCTGTTCAATGGTCCATACAGCACTGGAATCCATATTCTGGCGAACACTGTACAACTGTAAGGCAATGGGTTTGGGTTCAGCTTTTTTGCAGGAGCTCATGAACATGGGCATTGCCATGAACGCTGCGAGAATGATCACAAATATTGATTTTTTCATAGTGTAAAGTTTTAGATGATGATTCAAATCTATATAAAAAAACAGGTGCTTAACTCAGGATTTTTGATAAATTAATTCACAGTGATATAAATTCTTAGGAGCGCTATTTCACAAATCCTTCTTTTTTCATGTATTCGAGAGATTTTGCCAGTCCGTCAAAAGGATTGGTAGAATATGCTTCCTGTTCGAGTACATAGTACTTCACCCCGCTGAAATCGGCCAGGTTGAAAATAGCCTTGAAATCGATCTTACCGCTGGCGCCCATTTCCTTTTCATCCTTCACATGCCACAGGATGAATCGACCGGGATATTTTTTCAGATATTCCACCGGATTTTTACCTGCATCGGTCATGTTCCAGGTATCCAGTTCAAATACTACCTTGGTGGAATCGGTGTTCTGAATGAGGTAATCGAATGGTATCTGTCCCTCAAGCTCTTTGAATTCAACATTTTCATTATGATAACCGAAAGTAAGCCCTGCAGCCTTGCATTTTTCGCCAACGGCATTGAAATAGTCACAATATTTTTTCAGGTTGGCGAGGCTGGTATAGGCTATGCTGTCCATCCAGGTCTGGATGACAAATTTTGCTCCAACGGCTTTGTGATCAGCTATGCAGGTATCCCACCATGCCATGGTCTTGTCCCAGTTGGCCGAATCGGGCATACTGGCGCCCGTATGCGAACCGAGCACCGACATACCGTTCTTTTCAACCAGGGCCTTGAATGCTGCAGGCTCCATTCCGAAGAACTTCCTGTCATGGTAACCATATAATTCCACAAATTTAAAACCAAGCTTCCCGATCTTCTCAATGGATCCGGCCGGGTCGGTTTGCATGGAATCGCGTACACTGTATAACTGCACGCCAAGGGGGCGGGTTTCTGCTTTCTTGCAGGAATTCAGCACAAAAGGAACCAATAGCGCTGATACAAGCAGGATAGAAAACGCTCGTTTCATAGGATTAAGTTTAGTATTAGGTTCATCAAATCTATTAAAAAAACCGGTAGATTGTTCAATTATGCCCCATTTACTTTACCTGCGGCCATATAAATTTCATTACACAGCCGGTCAACCTGTCATTACAACCCCTGAAAAATGCCGTATTTTCTTGAAAAGATTATTTTTGCTCGCAATATTCATTTATATTAGCATGGATGTTCCATAGTGTAATGAAGTAATCTTGATCTATAGTGTAACTTCAACCTAAAATATCCGTCCTATCCAGGAATGGATTTAATTGTCTGTTAGCAACAACCTGATCCGTATGAAAATCATCATATTTCTGTTGGCCTTCCTGTCCGTTCTGCACCAGGCAGAGATGGCACCCAAAGGCAATGAAAAACCGGTAATTCTGATCAGTGCATTCCACCAGTATAGCCTTGTCCCACCCAATGGCTGGGAATGTGAAAATCAAAATACCAAAGGCCCGGTTTCTTTTGCAGTGTTCTATGAGAAAGGGTATTCATTCAATACTGCCGGAACGATGATGTTTGTCAACAGCAGTTCCATGAACAACAGCAACCGTAAAAAGGTGGAAGACTTTATGAAGGCCGACTCCGTATTTTACCGTGAACACTATCCTAATGTAAGTTACACTACAGAAAAACCGGTGAAGATAAACGACAACCTGTGGGCGCGCCTTGTGGTGCTGAACGGTTCGGCCACCCGCACCTTTGATGCCTATGCTTATATCGATGCGGGAAAATCTGTGGTAATCATCGGAATATCTTCCGAGAACAAAAATAATTTCGATAAAATGATGAAAGCATTTACCGAGCTGGTGAAATCGTACCAGTTCATCGCTTTCAGACCTTCTTCCCGGTAAATAGTGTGCCATGGACCTCCGAACAGAAAAAGAAAAAAGTCTTTCCGGCGAACTCTATCATGCCGGTGATCCTCAACTGGTGGCTGCGCGCCTGTATGCCAGGCACCTGCTCAAACTTTTCAACAACACAGAGGCTGATCAGCTGCAGCTTCGGCGGGAATTCCTCACCGAGCTTATCCCTTCTCAGGGAAAGAACCTGGTGATAGAGCCTCCGCTATATTGCGACTATGGCAGCAACATCTCACTGGGGAATGATGTATACATGAATTTCGGATGCGTTATCTTAGATGTGGCGAGGGTTTATATAGGCGATAACGTGCTTGTCGGGCCTTCAGTGCAGATTTACACAGCCACCCATCCCACCGACTGGCAAACCCGGGCAAAGGGACTCGAATATGCCAGGCCTGTAAACATCGGCGCCCATGCATGGATCGGGGGCGGCGCCATTCTCTGTCCCGGGGTTAGCATTGGCGAAAGATCTATTATCGGGGCCGGCAGTGTGGTAACAAAAGATATCCCCCCCGATGTGGTTGCTGCTGGAAATCCATGCAGAATAATAAAACACCTGAAATGAACATTCTTGTTTGCATACTGAACAGCCCTCATCTTCCTCTGAACCCGGATGCACGGAATAACGTAATCATTTCCCCAACCTGAGGTCCATGCAAACCCTTGTCCATTACTCTTTTCATTTTATTTTCCCCCTGTTTATTGCCCTGCTCTTTTTCAGGGATCAATGGAAAAAGGCCTGGCTGATCATGCTGCTAACCATGCTGGTTGACCTTGATCATCTTTTCGTTCGTCCTGTTTTTGATCCGGCGCGCTGCAGCATTGGATTTCATTATCTTCACTCTATCCCGGCCATTGCCCTGTATGTAATCTTTCTTTTTAATAAACGTACCCGCATTGCAGCAGTAGGCCTCCTCTTTCATATGCTAACTGATTTAATTGACTGCTTCTGGACTTTCAGCCACTGTCAGTCTTGCATGTTACATTCGAAACTGTACGCAATTTATGTGAATGTAATGCATCTATTCAAATGATTCATTGATCACGAAACCCAAATATATGTCTCATTATCTGCTCGTCAAACCGCATCATTTCGTTGATATCATGGCTTCATTTGCACCCGGATTCATCGAATTGAAATCTCATCCCTATCAACATTCCCTGCATAGGGTGAGCCTTCAGATCCTCGAAGACCGGAACCAGATGCTCCGGATAGAACTCGGCGCCGATGCCATATGCAAAACGTGCATCCTGAATAAGGATGGCTTGTGCACGGATCTTATCGATACCTCTTTCCGGCCTCAGGCCCCTTCTTCCAAAAGAGCATATAACTTGCTGCTGGATGAACGCTGGTGCGGACGGCTGGAAATGCAATGTAATGAATTGCTCACCGCATACGACTTATGCAAGCGCCTTCTGAAAAACGCAGACAACCTGGAAGAAATATACAGGGAAGTACCGGCCGACTATGTAAACCGAAAAGAACAGACCCTTCGGAGCGGACTTCAGCATTACCTGAACAAGACCATTCGCTGGACCTATGAGCTGTGATTAGTGATTGGTGATTTGAATTTTGAATCTTTGAATCTTTCCTCTATAAATCTAAAGGAAAATTTATATGATCCAGATATACAAATTCTTCAGGATAAACCTCAAAACTGAGACCCGAAACAAGCGATTACGAAGGACATTCAATGGTCAAGCCATAGTCAATTCATTGTCATACAAGGGCTAAACCCAATCACCCTTGAAAGACATCCCCCGCATGCTAAATTTTCGCAATACAACCTGACTACCCGACCGCATGACCACAAGACCGCACGTTGAGGCGTAGCCGAAATCCCGGACGCGTAGCGATCGGGAACTGCAAGACTGTATGACCGCAAGACTGCATGACCGCACGTTGAGGCGTAGCCGAAATCCCGGACGCGTAGCGATCGGGAACCACATGACCGCATGACCGCACGTTGAGGCGTAGCCGAAATCCCGGACGCGTAGCGATCGGGAACCGCAAGACTGCATGACCACAAGACCGCACGTTGAGGCGTAGCCGAAATCCCGGACGCGTAGCGATCGGGAACCGCAAGACTGCACATTGCAATGAATAATGCCCCATAACATTCCGATTTTTATGAAATGAACGTGTTAATTTCCTATCCTAATGTAAGTTTGAATCTTCGCCCCCAGACCTTCATATATTTTTCAGGCCATGGTGATTCCAATCGTACATAAAAAAAGGAGCAAAAAGAGAAAATTATTGGTTATCACAGCGCTGTTCCTGTTCGCCCTCGGTTTGATCATAGCCTGGAACGATGACCTGATCATTGCCATGGGATACCGGTGGCTTGAATGGTTCACCCTGGCAATCATCATCATATATGCAGGTTTTGTAGTGTATTCTCTGATAGCCAGCAAGGAAAGCATCATTGGAATACTCCGGTTGGGTAAAGGCCAAATTGAAATCATTATTCATAATGAATATTATGCGTGGAAGGTATCAGAGCTGGATAATATACAGATTGTAATAGAAGGATATAAAGGAGAACCCATAACTGGCGGCAAGTCCAGTCATGACGGTATGGGTAATTTAATCGTTTTTCAGGCCCCGGGCAGAACGCATATCTATGAGTTCTTTATGAAAAGTGCGTTGGAGATGAATGAGATGGTGGATTTTTTCAAAAGAAACCTTTCCCCGGATAAGCTCAGGATTATCCGGGACGCCAGCGATATACTCTAATTCTTTTCTGGAGTGCCGGTTTTATGCATCAAAACCTGCACATCCTCAACTGTGACCATACATCCATAGCGGATTTTTTCAAAATAAGGTCTGATCACCTCGTAGAAATTTTCAATTTTCTTCGATTCATCAATGATCTCAACCACCACAGGTAGTTTTTCGGTAATTTCCCAAAACCTTGTGCTGCTAACCATCTGACTGCTTGCCCCGAATCCCATCACACCCTTCAGCACGGTTGTCCCGGCAAGTCCGTTCCGCTTGGCGGCATACACAATAACCTCATACAGGGGTTCATGCCTGAACTGATCGGTTGAACTGATGAAAATACGCATCAGTTTTGCGTTTGTATTGGGTTCCATAATTTATATGGCTTTGATGAGTGTATTTCCTAAATAAGTGGCCAGTAGACCTAAAAATACGGATAGTCCGGCATACAATCCTAAATAGAGGAACTCGCTGCCGCGTAGCAAGGCAAGGTTATCTCCCGAAAAGGTCGAAAAAGTGGTAAAACCTCCGCAGATTCCCACGGTGAGAAACAGGCGCCATTCGGTCGACATCAGGTTTCCCCTTTCGGCCAGGCCATAGAATATGCCGATAAGGAAACAACCGGCAATATTGATGATGAAGGTGCCCAGCGGGAATGAGCTGGTTGTCTGCTCCTGTATATACCGTGAAAGCAAAAACCGCATGAGTGTACCGATAAATCCCCCTGTCCCGACTATCATTAAAAGACGCAGCATAGTCTGTTTTTCGCACAAATATCGGATATTTATACCTTTCAGTCAGATTTTTCTGAATCCGGCCTATTTCTTCATCACGAAAACCAGGGATGGGTCAACAGGATACCTGCCAAACTGTTCGCCGTATATTGCCAGTCCGCCGGGAAGCGCCTTATCCACTTCAAACCTGATGAGCAGCGCCCTGCCTTTCGAGGCATTTAGCGCCTCCATCGGGATCACAGCATGCACAAGGTATCCATATGAACCTGCCTCGTTGAGCTTGTGGTTATGCGGTTGGGCATACCACGACAGGATGCCCCGGTGATCGGCAGGATCATCCTCAAGCATCACCTCTTTAACAGGAACTCCGTTTACCCTGATGCGGACCAGGGTTGGATATTTCGTATCATCGGTCATCGGGTAGGAATTGGGATTACGGCTCGGATCGAACGTTCCTTTCCCCCGCATATAATCGCCGCCCATGGCATCTTTCTGCCTGCGGTCCTTACCGAACAACTGCTTGGCTGAAAGCTCAGCCACAAGCGACACCTCCTGAACCTGTGCTGCATCGAGTCCTGCAGGCCAAGGCAGCCGGTATTCAAAATACCCTGATCCGGCCCCGTTCACCTTCATTCCGTTGAATATATTCCATTGTCCGTCAGACCATTGTGCTGTATCAAACGAGGCAGGCGAAAACCTGACAATCCTGAGCACAGTACCATTATCATTCACCGATTCATCCCTAGGCAACGGCGCATTGCCAATCCTGAATGTGGTAAAATTACGCTGCAGCACATTCCCCGCTTCGTCTTCCACCCTGAAAGCAAGCACAGCCAATCCCGTCACCGCGGGCATCTGCACATTCACAGGAGCTATGGAACGGTTCATCCATGGAGAATAGTCAACCCAGGAGGTTGCTGAAGACCATTGCCGGAAACGGCCAAGGAAATCCCAGCCGTATAGCTCCCTGCGGATTACCAGCCGACTGCCAAAATCTTTCCCTGTCATGCAGGATAGAAACAACGGGACCTCTACGGTTTCGTTAATGCCTGCAGGACGGCACAAGGGACCTGGAATGGCGAGATAAACCTTGCTGTGAAGATCGTTGAGTGACATTCCCGGAACAATTCCATTCAAACCGGGATATTTCTGTGAACGGTCAAAGCGGTAATAGCCATTCCATTCATTTATTACATCGTGATGCTCGGTATACAACCAACCGCAAACCTCGGGATGCGAGCGGAAGGCATTCATCATCAGGTGGTAATCCCAGCTCCAGTCCACATCGCCTGTACTTCCGTCATAACCCCACACATTGCCGCATTCACTGTTAAGCACGGGCTGGTTACCCTGCGATTTTCCCGTAACAAAATTCCATGACGACCCCGGATGCGCATTCTTCACTACAGTGTCGAGGAACGAACTCCATTCATAACCCGGCAGATACTGGTGCCAACTGTCAATATCAGTCGCCACATGGTCGTAATTGCAAGCCGAATTATCTTCCACAAGCCTTGATCCGTCGAGTTGTTTTGCTCTCCTATACATGGAGGCTACCCATTCCTGGGTGGCAGGAAGGTATGCTCTTCCTCCCCTGGTAAGATTGCTGAAAAGTCCCCAGGTTTCATTGAACAGCACCCAGCTGAATATGGCCGGATGGTTGTAATCCCTTTCAATCAAGCCTTCCATGGCCGTACGCCATTCTTTTTGCATAAGCGAGTCGGGTTCTCCCCAGCTGTTGGGCACATCAGCCATGATCAGAAGACCCAGTTTATCGGCCCAGTATAGCTTCCGTGGAACCTCGATCTTGATATGGATGCGGTTTCCGTTCAGGCCGATCTTTTTGGATCGGAGAATCTCCTCTTTCATAAATTCATCGGAAGGGAAGGTGTAGAAGCCATCCGGGTTATAACTCTGGTCCAAGGTAAGCTGCAGGTATAAGGGCTTGTTGTTGAGGGCTATATAGGGTTGGTTTAATCCGGGAAGATTCACCACGCTGATTTTCCGCATGCCGAAATAACTCTTTACCTTGTCATCCACGTTTCCTTTGCCGGTAAGGGAGGCTTCCACCTCGTACAGAAAGGGATCATCAAGGTTCCACAAGTGCAGGTTTTCGATTGGCTGATCAAAATTGATCTCCTTTTCACCTTTCCCAATTTTTTTGGAGATGCCGTCAGCAGGTTGGTCCCCGCTCAGAAAATCCAGGTGGAAGGTCATTCCCTCTGTTGCAGGTTCACTCAATATGGCCCTGATATTGACCCTTGAATGATCAATATCGGGGGTAAAATGCAACGATCTGATAAAAATCGTTCCTCTTGCCTCAAGATATATGGTTTGCCATATTCCTTTCGCATCCCCATATCCCTGTTTACCCTCCAGTTTGAAAGGATGTGGGGTATCGTCAACGCGCACTACCAGCATATGCGATTTACCTGGCTTAATATATTTGCTGATCTCGAATTCGAATGGCGTATATCCGCCCTGGTATGTCCCGAGCTCCTGTCCATCGAGCCAAATGGTAGTCAGCCAGTCGCTTGCCCCAACTACCACAAACACTCTCTCACCTTTCCACGCTGCAGGCACGTTGATTCTGCGGGCATACCAGCCAATATCTGCTGCATTTTCAACCCTGGAGAGATTGGACCCCCATGGGAAAGGCACCATAATTTGCCTGTCGAAGCCTGGCGCCTGCTCAAACCACTTTTCCTTCAGTCCGTCATCCTTTTTGTCGAACCTGAAATTCCACAGTCCGTTCAAATTCAACCACTGCTCACGCATAAAATCAGGACGCGGGTGCTCAGGCAGCGGTATGTCCTGTGCATTAGCCGATAGGATAAAAGAGAGTACAATTGTTCCGATAGTTAAAATTTTGACTCTATAAAGGTTCCTCATGATCATTTAGTTTAATAGTTGGAAAAATCGAGGTCAACAAACAATTTGCTGCCGGATGCTTTAAAAATAATGAATGCAAACCAAACCGGCAAATGAAATGCTTTCTAAAACCTGGCGGGAGAATTTGAATTGGCAAAAATCTCAACATTGCCAGCGATTTAGTATAGCAGCAAAATGATAATTTCGTTTTTTTTAAATTACCTTTGCCAGTTCGCTGAATAAAACGGTCAGCGTAATGATCTGAAACGGGTAGCTGGGGTGTACGATGTAAATAATAAGTCAATGAAAGTCAAAGGAGTAATTTTCGACCTGGATGGTACGCTGATCAACAGTCTGGAAGATATCACAGACTCTCTCAACAAGGTTTTGAAACGTCACTCTCTTCCGGTGCATTCCATCAGTACAATCAGGGAATGGATTGGCGGAGGTGCACAGATGCTCATCAGAAAAGCGCTGGCCATGGAAAAACCCGACGATGACTTTGTAAAACTCATCCTGGGGGAATACAGGGAAGAGTACATGAGGAACTGCACACGCAGGACCTATGTTTACCAGGGAATACCCGATCTTCTGAGTACCCTTTCGGCTAAAGGCATTCAAATGAATGTGCTCTCGAACAAACCCCATGAGCTGACCCGCGAGGTGTGCCAGCATTTTTTCAGGGACTGGAATTTTAAAATCATCCTGGGGCAACGTGACCAGGTTCCCCGGAAACCCGATCCCTCTGCAGCCCTCGAGATTGCTAAAAACATTGGCGTAAAAGCTGAAAACATCATGTATATTGGAGATTCAGGGATTGATATGGAAACAGGCAGAAATGCCGGAATGATGACCGTAGCCGTAACCTGGGGATTCCGTCCAAAAGATGAACTGATAAGTTACAAACCGGATGTTTGCATTGACGAACCTGCCGAGTTGGTTCTCTTTCTTAACGGCAGGCATTGACTTCATGGTCTTTGCAGGTTTTGATACATGTATCCGGCCTATGTTATACCTCGAAAAAATAGCGGAAGAGCGGATTAAGCAAGCCATTGAAAAAGGCGAATTCGATCACCTGGAAGGATTCGGTAAACCAGTAGACAACTCCGACTATTTTAATGCTCCTCCCGATGAACGGATAGCATGGCATATTCTGAAAAACGCGGGAGTTGTTCCGGAAGAGGTCTTTCTTCATAAAAAGATTTATCATCTTACAGATATCCTGAAACAGGAGGCCGATCCACAAACAAGACTCATGCAACAAAAAGAATTATACGAGTTGCAGTCTCATCTTTCTATTTCCCTTGAAAAAAGAAAGAGGCATTGAATCTCCTGCTTAATGATGTAGAACCTTCTCTAATTTTTAAAGAAGGAATATGGGAACATTAAGTTATAGAATAGGAAAGGTTTGTAATAGCCATCGATCATAATAAGGAAATTGTTTATTGGGCTTATACTGATTCTCAGCCCATTAGTCTCATGTCCCAGTGCAAAACGTGAACGGGAACGTCCGGCTACAGCCCAACCCGGAAGTTATGCGGCCCTATTCGCACCAGGTAGGGCAACACGCAAAAACTCCAAGGTAATCCCGCCTGAATGACGAAGTCGGATTAAGATTTTATGGGGCCCTTTGAGGTGAAATGCCAATTTTAACAGGTTTTTAAAACAATATTTTTAGCTTGGGTAGCAATTTGTCCGATTTTTACATAACTTCGATTATGTTTTTGATATTCTGACAAGCCCTAACGAGTTTTATCAATTTAAATTTATTTACCCTCTACGTTATGAAAAGAATATTTTTCTATTTATTTCTGATGATGTTGTCCGGGACAATAGTCATGGCACAGGAGACCTGTAAAGTATTGGTCAAAGGACTTCAGGGCACCTATACCGGTGGTTGCAAAAAAGGACTGGCTAACGGTAAGGGAACTGCTGTTGGAGTGGATAATTATACCGGGTATTTCAAAAAAGGTCTGCCAAACGGTGAAGGCACATATATCTGGTCTACCGGTGAAAAATATGTTGGCACCTGGCATTTGGGGCAGAAAAATGGTTCAGGCACATTTTACTGCAAAGTAGACGGACGCGATACTGTTCTTGCAGGATTGTGGACAAATGACAAATATGACGGACCGAAGCCAGTTCCACCAAAGGTCCTTGCAAAAACCAATATTCAGAATATTGGTTTTTCCCGAACAGGTGATGGTGATGTCATTTATATCTCCATCTTTCTTGCGGGCGGTTCAAATAATACTGTTTCCAACATGTCCATTTTTGGCAGCAGCGGGAACGAATTTACTACCGGAACATACCGAGGATTCGAAAAAGTGGATTTCCCCTTCAAATGCCGGATCACTTATAGTACCCGTAATGCATTCCGGACAGGAGTAAACGATTGTGTTGCAGAATTTGTTATTACACAGCCCGGCCGGTGGGACGTACGGATAATGAATTGAAAAAAAGCGTTTAAGCCTGACCGTTACCCGTATTGGCAATAGTAGCAATTCATATCCTTAAAGAGCGTTAAAAGGAGTATTCTTAGCGCTTTTCCTCATACAGGAATCAGATACAAGGCAATGCCATTTCAAAGCATTGCCTTGTGCTTTTTTGTGAGGGTGACCATGGACTCAAATGGTGCCTGCCAAGCCTTTCATATCAGACTTTGAACAGGTAAAATTTATTTTAATCGGCTGGCTCAACA
>JAKAMP010000507.1 GCA_021812865.1 Bacteroidota bacterium
ACAGGATTTGCGGTAGACAGATCACTTTACAGGATTGGTAATCAGGATGGAATCTTTGATTATATCATTCTCCGTCTTTGTGTAATAAATATAGTATAGCCCTTTCTTATCAAATGTTACTGTAAGCGTGGTATCCATGCTTACTATTGAGGAGGCACAGCCTGACGAAGGGGTATACCAGCCATAAGCAGCAAGGCTGTATTCATAAGCATTCTGATAGATGCTGAAATCGGCAAACAAGTTACTCCAGCAGCTGGTTTCTGCCTCAGCGATAATTTTTATCTGAAAGGGTTGCAGCAAAAAAGCTGTATCGGGCATGTTGAAGGAAACAATATTCACAACCCCAAGGTACTTTTTCGCGCTTGTTTCTTCCTTTATACAGGAGAAAAGCAGGATGGGCAGCAGCAGAATCAACAGTCGTTTCATACAGTATATATTTTTCTGAAGATCATTTTATAGCGCTAAAGGTTGCTTTATTTTGTAACCGAAGCAGCTTTTCCATGCAAAATCACTTTGAAACAGGAAATTCCGTGATCCGGAGGGTTGTACAGCCATAAGGAATAAGGGTGATCTCTTCCTCTCCACCCGGGGGAAGCTGTTCCTGGATGCTATAGGGTAAGGGTCCGGCCGACCCGTTATAAAGGGTCCAGTGATTTATCTTTTTCCCTGTGGTCTTAATCTCAACCGGGGCATTTTCAAGGTTCCAGGGATAGACTGCCTGCACATTCCGTTTAACCACCCTGAAGGCAGTTGACATGCTGTCGAGGCAGTGCTGCGGAATGCTGTAATTCCACGATGAAGTGGGGAAAACTTCATAATAGAAATCCCCGTAATGGCTACTGATTGACTTGTCGCCAGTGGTTTTCTTCCACTTTTCACCTATTTTCAGGGCATATAAAAGCGGACCACGCTCAATAGCCACGGAATTCTCGGCCCAGCGACTGCCGGTAACCTGCATAGGCAGAGTAAGTTCCACTACATCGCCGTTTTTCCAATCGCGCGCCAGGCTGATGACCTGGTCGCCTTCAGGTTCCTGCACCAGGGTTCCGTTTACTTTAACCGAGGCCTGTTTGCACCAGGCTGGAATTCTCAGGTGAAGCGAAAAAAATACGGCCGGACTTTTTTTGCCGGAGGTAAAGCGAAAACGGATGGTTTCCTCGAAAGGATAATTGGTTTCTTCGGCAAACTGAACTTCTGTGCCGCCTGCCACCTTAGCTTTTACCGATGAAGGGGCATAGACAAGCGCTGCCAGTCCATTGTCCGCTGTGGCATACCAAAGATTCTGCGTGAACTTAGGCCATCCCTGGTGAAGGTTGGATGTGCAACAGGGGTAACCCGTTAGCAACCCAAATAACTGGTCTGTACCGTTGTAGGCAGTCATGAAATTTCTATCCGTTTTCGAAACCTCCACCTGGTTCAGCTGCTGGTAATACTGCCTCGAGTCGCAATTGTCGGTAACCTGCGTGGGAAGGGCGTTGAATGCCACTCTTTCCAGGTGATCGGCAAACTGGATTCTTCCTGTTATTTCGAGCATATTTTCGAGAGAGAACATCAGTTCAACCGCCGTACACAGTTCTGATCCCTGCGTGGGATTATTGGTATGCACCATCTCATCGGTCGCAAACATTCCATTCGGCCAGCCTATATTTCTCCTAATATCTGCAAAACCCTGCAGCACGGCATTTACATAACGTTCATCCTTCGCCTGCTGAAAGTATACAATGGGCTCTTTAATGCCCTGACCAAGGTTCACTCCATGAAAACTGTAAAGGGTTTGCAGCATGTCCCGTTTCTCAAAGGCTTCGGTCCAGTTGAAGGTTTGCTTATGGATGAGTTCTCCCAGGTCGAGAAGGAACCTGTCACCGGTAATATTGTAGAGCCAATACACCACTTCGAGGTTATCGCCGCCGCGTTGTTGTCCCCACCAGGTCCAGTAATTGAGCGGAGTTTTGGGCAGGTTATTCAACTGGTATTTGAAATAATTCGTTAGCAATTTGATCACACGCTGGTCTCCCGTAGCCATGTAATACTGCTGCAGCACCTTTAGCATAACCATCTTGGGCCACCAGTCGTGCGAATTGTTCCGCTGCAGTCCGGGTTCATAGCCCCTGTCGGTATCAGGACCAAAGTAACCATCGGGTTTCTGGCTTTTGATGGTCCATTCGATCCAGGGCTGCACTTTTTCCTTCAGGTACTTGTCATCTAAGATATAGGCCAGGGGGAGCAGGCCGTCAATCCAGTACGGACCACGTTCCCACACATCGCCATCGCCTCCCAGCCAGCCGTTGCGCTTGCCCATTACCTGTGGGTACAAGGAATCCAGATGCCCAGTCATTCCGTCTTTCATTCGAACGAGTTGTTCATGCAGCCATCCCTCAGCCCTGATCGATCCAAGCGGCAATTCCATGTAAGGCTTTGTGATCAGGGGATATCGGTTCTGAAAAGGCTGACTGAATGCAGATGAAACATAAAGGCTGAGCAAGCCTATGCTGAAAGAAACCACTTGAAAACGACTAAACTGCATGTTGAATATATTAGGGATTGAGGGTTTCATTATTCATATTTTCATTTGATCCATCCCTTTTAATCTCTTCAACAGGTAAGACTTCCCTGGTGAACCGTTTATAGAAGAATCCAAGAAGTGCGCCAAGAATAACGGTCATAATAAGGATAGGGATAAGGGTTGAAGGTTTTTCCCATCCTATAAGGAATGCATCAGGGAGAAGGATGAGTAAGGCAATGAAAATAGCCTTAACAGATGGATGAAGCTGCAGGGGAATG
>JAKAMP010000023.1 GCA_021812865.1 Bacteroidota bacterium
TGTACCGATTCCCACCATGATCCTGTCGGTAATACCATACTCCAGGCCAAGCCGGGTGGTGGCAGAACCATAGATCCCGAACAGATCGTGTATGCCATTGGTAAAATTGCTGAAACGATGATAAATGATGAGGTTAAGACTGCCCTTGTAAGGAGACATGACCGTCTGATTATCAATGAGCATGTTGGTACCAAACGTTGCTCTCACAGGGTTATCCACTGGTTTTTCATCGGCTACGGTTTCGGTGGAGTCATTCTGTGCAAACATAAAGGGAGCCGTAATAGCGGCCATAACAGCGATCAGAAAGGTTTTCTTCAGTGTATTCATATCGTCAATAATTTAAATGAATGATCATACTTAGGTTCATGCTTAATTATTCTTTGCGCCCTGCTTAATCCATCCGAAAATAAGGCTTTTCTCGGCAGTGGTGGTCCTGGGCTTGTGTCCTCCATCGGTTTCCAGCCAGTTGAGGAATATTGAACCGGCAGGATTGATAGAGTCGGCCGGCGTAACATAAGCCGGTACAAGGGCATTATAGGGATCTGTTTTCAGGTTAGGATTCTGCGCTCCACCGTGGCAACTGGTACATTTGCTAAAAATAGGTTTGATATCGGCGGAAAAACTGATCACTACGGTATCGACCGTTGTAGTGTCAATCACATCCTCCTTGAATGTAACTTTTTCACAGCGGGTGCTGAGTACCATCACAGCGAATCCCGCTAAAAGCAAACCAAATAACAGCTTAATTCTGCGCATAGTGATTGATCTGATTTAGGGTTATTATATTTTGAATTTGAAGACGCGTAAAGGTATTATTTTAGGTTTTTCAATGTCTTCCGGCTATGCCGACATTTAGTAGCCTAAAAAATGATATATGTCATAAAACAATCGATATTTGTCATTCCAATTTACTATTTTTGACGCACTCAAGACGGAATAATCCAATTCGATGACACATTTTCAACAATCTTACCGCTGTACTAACTGTGATCATTGCAATGAAAGGATTCCCATGCTCGCCACGCTAAAGCCTGAGGAATCGCATATCCTCAATGAGAACAGGCATGAAGTGCGGTACAAGGCAGGGGAAAATATCATCAAGCAGGGCACGGCTTCAGCCAACCTGGGTTTTCTCACCAGCGGCCTGGCAAAGGAATATATTGAAGGGTACGATAACCGCGACCTGATCCTGGATGTGCTTCAGCCCTGGTCGGTATTCGGAGGACCGGGTATCTATGTTGATATGCGTTACCACTATTCTGTCACAGCCCTTGAAGATTCCACAGTCTGTTTCATCGATACTGCCACCTTCAAGAAAGTCATCCGGATCAACGCCGATTTTGCCGAGGAATTTCTCAAATACTGTAATACCTGCAGCACCCGGACATTTGGACGGTTCCTCAGCATCACCCAGAAGCAAATGCATGGGAGAATTGCCGATGTGATCATTTACCTTGCTGAAAAAATATACAATACCCTTAGTTTCGGTCTGAGCATGTCGCGGCAGGACATAGCTGATTTCTCCGGGATGTCAAAGGACAGCGCCATCCGCATACTGAAGGAACTCGAGAATGAAAACATCATCGAGGCTAACGGCAAGCACATTACCATTCATAAGATGGATCTGCTGAAGGAAATCGCCGCCAAGGGTTAATCGCATCATTTCCCTATGCAGGGGCACTACAACCTAAACCAGGCACACCGCGGCCTGAATAGAAAATGGGGATTCCCCTATGAGCATGAAAAAGTGAATATTTCAACCCCGTCCATA
The DNA here is from genome assembly GCA_021812865.1 of Bacteroidota bacterium. Taxonomy (GTDB): domain Bacteria; phylum Bacteroidota; class Bacteroidia; order Bacteroidales; family JAAYUG01; genus JAKAMP01. The sequence continues at coordinate 1,772 of JAKAMP010000023.1, forward strand.
CTTACCGAAAGATTTTTTTTCTATCTTTGCGCCACGAAAAGGCCCCGTAGCTTAATTGAATAGAGCATCTGACTACGGATCAGAAGGTTACAGGTTTGAGTCCTGTCGGGGTCACACTTATAATGAAGGAGTTACAGTGAATAGCACTTGACTCCTTTTTTATTTGCACCATAAATTTTCAATCAATAGTTATTTCAGGAACATTTAGATTTATTGAATGGGCTTTTTATCGGGATTCTGCATTTAGTTGCTTCTTTTGGGTTCACTTTCCATGCCTGACAGATTTGTACCGGGTTCCGGAGGGATGAGAACCTTGCCTGTCGTACAAAATAACAGTCTGCAAACCAAAATGTTCGCCGGAAAACCTATTGTTTTTCAGGCTCTGAAGAGATTGAGTTCCTCCCCGTTGAATGTCCGTGCATTCAGCAAGTTTGCTGCCAGGCATGAATGGGCAGGAATGAGATAGAGAAGATCGCCGGGTTTGAAGTTGCCTCTCATCCCGGCAGGATATTCCACTATTCCATGTTCCTGTGACACTTTTACCAGCTTCACACTAAGATCGGGTTTCTCCAAGGCATTTTCCTGCATCCGTATGCCGCAGCCAAACACTTTCCGGTCTTCGATGAGTACAGTATCCTTTGAAAAATGCACTGCTCCTCCATAGATGATAAGTTGTGAGCGTTCTTCATGTACCTCCACCACCGGGCAGACCACCACCGCTGCGATCTGGCCGGACCGGCAGGAGCCCAGCCTGTACTGCACAAGGTCATAATACACAAAATTACCGGGACGGATCTCATCGAGGCCTGAAAAATCATCTACCAGGGAACAGCCAGGAGTATCTCCGGCCGAGATGATTATATCGGGGAAATCGGGCAGGAACTTCTCTTTCAGGGCAATCATATTCAATTTACCCGCATTGAAAATCGCACGTACCTGCTCAGGGGAGGCCGCATCGTAGGTATCGCCAAAATGGGACAAGAAGCCCCTGAAGCGGAGGTGAGGATTCTGTTCAGCCATTTCGAGAAGGCGGCAGATAGCCTGGGTGTTTTTCATTTCGATGCCGCTTCTGCAATAGCCATTATCGACTTCGATAAAAAATCCGAGTGGAGCATGCACCAGGGCAGACAGGTTCTGCATGGTATCCATGCTGCTTACCAGTACCTGGAGGCTGATTTTTGAAGCCAGTTCCCTCACCGTATCCATTTCGCGGATATTCAGGGGAAAGGCTACTGTAATATTGTTCCAGCCGTTGGCTGCAAAATACCCGGCCATGCCAAGGGATGATACGGTAATGGAATGCACACCGCAGGATGCAAACCATTTTCCAACGGTAGCAGACTGGTGTGTCTTAAAATGTGGCCGGAACAGGCATCCCGACTTTTCTGCCTTAGCTTTCATCCAGAGTATATTCTGTATGCATTTTTCGCGGTCTACCAGCAGGGTGGGCCTGGTAATAGCTGCATTATTCATTTTCATGGTCATTACCTGATTATGCTCCCTGTGCGACTGTATCTTTTTTAAGGGAAGGCTCAGTTGCCCGGAAATTTATAAAGAAAATAAAGAATTATCGCTTAATTTGGACTGAAATAGCCAGCTCAACTAATTTATCCAGTTAGACCCGGGAATTAAAAATTACAGGTATACCAATGATTTTTCAGCACCTATGAGTAAACCGGAACATGGTACATGGCGACTCCTGGTGGCGCCCGATAAATTCAAGGGTTCACTTACTGCGGGAGAAGCTGCTGCGGTTATGGCAGAAGCACTGGAAGAAATGTTCCCGGGAGTAACAGTAGACATACAGCCCATGGGCGATGGAGGAGAAGGTACTGCAAATATCCTTGCCGATGTAGAAGGAGCTTTTGAAGCAAGCTGCAGGGTTCATGATCCTCTGTCCCGGATCATAACTGCCGGATACCGGATAAGCCCCGGAGGGGAAAGGGCCTACATGGAAATGGCTTCTGCCTCGGGACTGCAGTTATTGAAGGAAGAAGAACAAAACTGTGCCAATACAACCAGCATCGGAACCGGCGAAATGATAAGGAATGCCATAGAGAGAGGTGTGCGTGAGATTTTTCTTTGTCTCGGGGGCAGCGCCACGAATGATGGAGGCACCGGCATGGCCACGGCGCTGGGGTACCGTTTCACCGACGGTAATGGCAATCCTGTTGAGCCTACAGGCCACAATCTGAGACATATCCGTTCGATCGATGATTCCCAGGTAATGCCATTGCTGAGAAAGGTTTCCTTCAAGGTAGTAAGCGATGTTACCAGCCCGCTCACAGGGCCCGCCGGTGCAGCCTTTATGTACGGGCCACAAAAAGGCGCCCGTATGGAAGATATTCCGGCCCTCGACGCAGGGTTGAAAAACCTGGCTGAACGGGTGAATGAAAAATATGTCCTAAACATCGACCCGGTTCCGGGGGCTGGTGCGGCAGGCGGACTGGGCGGGGGCGCCATAGCCTTCCTTTATGCCTGGCCGGAACGTGGCATAGAAGTAATAATGCATAAAACCGGACTGGAAGAAAAAATACGGCACTGCGACCTGATCATCACGGGCGAGGGCAAGCTGGATCAACAGACGTTGCAGGGCAAAACAGTTTACGGCATTGCCAGCCTCGCCCAAAGATACCATAAACCCGTAGTTGCCATCTGCGGCCTCTCTACCCTTTCAGAAAGTGAAATTCAGGCATGCGGATTGACAAAAGTCATAGAAATCAGCAGGAATGAAGCTGACCAGGGCATAGCCATGAGGCATTCAAAAAACAACCTCAAAGCAGGTTTGAAGGGAGCAAAGAATGTGTTGACCGAACTGCTGAAGCGGCAAGGCTGAAGATTATTTCACCTTGTAATGATCGGCAAGGATCCATGAGAAGAACCGTGCCGGTACCAGTTTCTTTATATAGACCGCCAGTTTCTGGTCGAACCGGCCAACAAGATACTGGTAAGCAGGTTTCTTCGAATGGATGATCTTTTCAATGGCACGTGCCACCATTTCCGGGTTGCTGCCCAGGCTTTCGTCCTTATTGATCTTTTCAAGGGAGAGCCTGAACTGTTCATAGTAAGGATTAGGCTGCAGGGCGCTCTTTGCCACGATACGATGAGCGGAAACCCCGGAGAGCATGTCGCTGGGGTTTACCACCACCACGTGAACATTGTATGGCCTCAGTTCAATCCGTAGCGATTCGCAGAGGCCCTGTATGGCAAACTTGCTGGCCGAATAGAAGCCCTGGAAGGGAATACCCATCAGTCCGGCAATGGAGCTGATATTAACGATGGTGCCACTGTTTTTTTCGCGCATATGAGGAAGCACCTCTTTCATCATCCGGGTCATGCCAAAGAAGAAGGTTTCCATGTCGTGGTGCATTTCCTCTTCCGAGAAGTTCTCGATGGCTCCACCCATGCTGTAGCCGGCATTATTGATCAGCACATCAATGCGGCCTTCCTTGGCGACAACCTCGCTGACCGCATGTTTAACGCTTTCAGGCCGGGTAACGTCAAGTTGAACCATTGGGTATGGGGCTTTGATAGCGGCAGGGTTCCTGCTCGTTCCGTATACTTTGAAGCCTTTTGATGAAAGGTAATCGGCACAAGCCTTTCCTATGCCTGAAGAGGCACCCGTAACCAGCACAACTTTTTCCATGAGAGTTAAATTATACCCAGTGTTTTGGCATGTTTATGAATCTTATCCAGAGCAATATCGACCTGTTCAAAGGTATGAGTGGCCATGAGGGAAAACCTGATCATGGTATCTTCCTTGGTGACAGCGGGATATACCACAGGGTTAACGAATACTCCATCATCCTGAAGCAGGCGGGTCAGCATAAGGGTTTTATCCTGGTCGCCAATATAAATCGGGATCACCGGGGTTTCCGCTTTGCCGGTATTGAAGCCAAAATGTTTGAAGCGTTCCAGCGCATGGTAGGAAACATCCCAAAGGTGCTTGATCCTTTCAGGTTCGGAGGCCATGATTTCGATGGCAGCGAGAACAGCAGCAGCGGAACCCGGAGTGATGGAGGCGCTAAAAATGAGGGAACGGGCATTATGCTTGAGATAATTGATGGTATCGAAATCGGCTGCCACGAATCCACCAAGAGATGCCAGTGATTTGCTGAAGGTACCCATGATCAGGTCGGTCTGGGCAGTTAGTCCAAAGTGATCGGCCGTTCCGGAACCGTTCTTGCCCAACACACCAATGGAGTGGGCATCGTCGACCATGACAGTAGCGTCGTATTTCTGTGCCAGTTTTACGATTTCGGGCAGTTTGGCAATGTCACCATCCATGCTGAAAATACCATCGATCACGATCAGTTTCAGCTTTTCAGGATCGCACTGTTTCAGTTTGGATTCAAGAGATTCCATGTTATTGTGCTCAAACTTGAACACTTTGGCAAACGACAGGCGGCTTCCTTCAATGATGGAAGCATGGTCGAGCGAATCGAGTAGTATATAGTCCGAACGATCGGGAAGAGCAGAAATCACACCCAGGTTAACCTGGAAACCAGTGCTGAAACATAAGGCAGCCTCTTTACCAACCAAACGGGCGAGTCTTTCCTCCAGTTCAAGGTGAAGGTCAAGGGTACCATTCAGAAAGCGTGAACCGGCACAGCCTGTTCCGTATTTCCTAACTGCTTTCACTGAAGCTTCGATGATCTTTGGATGGTTGGTAAGTCCAAGGTAGCTGTTTGAGCCAAACATCAGAACCTTCTGCCCCTGAATGATTACCTCTGTATCCTGTTCCGATTCAATTGCCCTGAAATAGGGATAAATACCTGCTCGTTGTGCTTGCTGGGGTGCATCATACTTCATCATGCGCTCCCGCAAAATACCTATGGTTTTTTCCTTTAACATGCTATTGGGTTTTCGGGTTTTATGTTAATAAACATCACAAATATATTCATAGAAATTTAATACCAAATTAATGTAAAGGGCAAAATGCCATAAAAAGCCGTAACATGCTGAATATTAATCACTAAAATTTACATGATACACAACAGGTCGATAACCAAATGTGCTTTGCGGGTGGCATAAAATTCTCAAGCTTGCACGGGAATTGGCCGGATGCACTCTCTCTATCGGGAATGATATGGCCGCCGCATTCCTTGCTGATTCACAATATTTTATAAATATTTTAGGAGTATGTAACATTGCCGGAATAAGGTAATAAAGCCGAAGCCTATTGCAGTATGATGATACTGTACTGTTTATCATTTTACAGTAAGGTAGCTGTATGCCATTTGCAGTCCCTTTACCTGAGATTCCACATACTGGCGCAGTTCTTCAGAACTTCTGCCGGCATAGGAAAGGAAAGCAGAGGCCTGTCCGTATATGGCAGGCATTTTGAGTTTCCGCATCAGGTAGTATCCATCGAGGAACGAACGTATTCCACCCGATACAATGATATATTTACATTGGAATGGAGTTCCCGTATCGATGTACTGGTTAATGATTTCTACCATTTCATCGGCCGAATGTCCTGTTTTGATTAGCGGTTCGAGGTAACTCATCCCTGTTTTACCGGCACGCAGCCATTCGAGGCGGGCAAAGTTTGTTCCCCCGAAGGCGCCAAACTCGATGGCTTCGAGTGGCAGCCTGAGTAGTGCCAGCAGGCTTTCCGGTCCCATCCCCTGCCCTACTTCTTTCACGATCACCTTCATGCTCGTACGGCTGAGCAATTTCCCAATGGTTTCAAACGGAGGGTGTTTCAGCCGATCCCCTTCAGGCTGGAAGAACTCCTGCATGGGATTTACATGCACGATCAATCCATCGGCCTGCAGTTTGTGCACCATTTCTTCCGCCACATGCACCCGTTGAGTGTCAACAAGACTTTCCACCTGACTGATACCCAGGTTAGCATAAAAAGGGAGATCATTGCCGATGAGTGGGCGCATATTGAAATCTTCAAAATGATCATTATTTTCGAGCAAAGTACGGCAGGAACCCAACCCCATGCCCATGCCGAATTCACGGCAAACCATAGCCAGGTTTCGGTTAATGGCGCTTGCTTTATCCGAGCCGCCAGTCATGCTCGATATCCAGATCGGTGTTTTGAGGATTCTTCCCATAAACGGGAATGACTGAGGGTACCCCATTGAATGCCCTGAAAGCATGGGTTCATAATTGAACCTGCCGTCGAGTTCATTTACTGGAACTCTCGAATGAAGAGCAAGATCGATATGGTCATTTTTTCGTTTTTCCATCATGCGTAATCGGTTTCCACTAGGATAGAACTCTTCAAAACACCTGCACGAACACAGGAGTGAGCTGCGATGTTATTACAAGTGCAGGAAAGGGACGTTTTGATATTGTAAAAATACGACATCCCAACAACCGTTCAAAAAAAATCCAATAACCGGAGGTAAAAATAATGAGCAAGTGGCAAAAAAAATGGGCCCTCAGGCCCATTTTAATATACATAATAAAATTGTTTACTGCAATACGAAGGTAATAGGCATGGTAAAGAGCTGTTTCACTGCTTTACCTCCCTGTTTACCAGGAGACCATTTGGGTGAGAGTTTCAGCACCCTGACGGCTTCTTCATCGAGAGCAGGGTCAACGCCCCTGAGCACTTTCACATCGGTGACATCGCCGGCGTGGTTTACGCAGAACTGCACGATTACTTTCCCGGTGATACCGTTTTCAACGGCAATTTCGGGATAAACAATGTGTTTCTGCACCCAGTTACGGAAACTTTCAAGGTCCCCACCTTCGAAAGTAGCGCTTTCTTCCACCACGAAGAATACAGGTTCTTCCTGCTGAACCACATTATCGGTTTCCTTCTGCACTTCAATCTGGTCAGGAACGGGTTCGTTTGTGGTGCTTGATGTCGCTTCGTCTACCGTTGCGAGATCGACTACCTGCTTCACGGTATCCACAACCACAGGAGCAGTATATTTGATCTGCTGTTCCATAGCGGGTGGTGGGGGAGGAGGAGGAGGAGGAGGAGGGATATCGTCATCTTTCTTCACACTTTCAAGAACAGCAGTAGTTTCTTTGATCAGATCCACGCTTTTGTCCTTGTTCATGTATGCCTTGATAAAAGGCACAGCTACGGCGGTGGAAATCCCAATGAAAGCCACAATGAAGGAAATGAGGACGAACTTATTGTATTTCTTTCTCAGATAATACGCACCATATTCCTTATTGCGGTTCTCAAAAACAATTTCCTCCAGGGTCACCGCCTTGTTCTGTAATTTTTCATTGTCCATAGTGACGCGGTTTATTTAGTTGCTGGGGCGGTACCTGATTTGCCGGCCTTGTAATCGGCAATCATTTTTTTCTCATAGCTGTTCAGGTCGACAATGGAATAGCGGGCGATGTTACAGATGGCCATTTCGTCGATAATATCGACAAAGTCGCCATATTTCACATTTTCATCCGCTTTGATCAGCACGATCGGTCCCACTTTATCTTCCTTCTTCATGCGTTTGATCTCGGCAGAAACGGAGTCTCTCGGCAATTCGATCTTGCCTTCCGTTACACCCGTATTCAAACTGTCGATTCTTTCGAACAACGCTTTATTTCTCTGTAACAGAACTTTCCTGATCCCGTCTTTGCTGAAATCAGTTTCTGTAAGGACAGGCAATGGTTTTTTGGGGTCGATTTTGCCATTATACCAAAGGACCTTATCGTTGTCGGTGAGTATAATGTTCAAAACTCTCCATCCTGCAACCTCCGGTTGATTTTTAGGTACATTATTCTTTTCCGGAAGGATGATTTCCATTACCTTGGGTTTGCTAAAAGCTGTGGTAAGCATAAAGAACGTAAGCAGCAAGCAGGCCAGGTCGACCATCGGCGTCATGTCGATGTGCGTACTGTGCTTTTTTGCGCGTCGTTTGCCTTTTTTCTTACCCGCACCTTCATCCTGAATTATTTCGGCCATATCGTAATGTCTTTACAGGTTTTTATCCATTTTCACAGTAACCTTTTCCAGGGTGGTGGTAAGGTTGAATTTATTCACATTATTATCCTGCAATATGTCCATCACTTTCTTAACTACTTTATAGTCGGCTCCTGCATCCCCTTTCACGGCAACCTCGAGGTTGGAGTTATAGGAACGAGCCCAGCGAATCCACATCGTCAGCTGGTTGTCGGTAGAGTCAATTGGGATACCCACTTGCATTTTTTCACGGGCAGACTGGTCTGGCGCATCAATCCAGGCTTTCACCTGGGTGATGGGCATGCCAAACGAGGCCATACCTTCGAACTTTTTGATTTCCTCAGGGGTGAACCTGATCTTATACTGACTTCCCATAGCCTGCAGAACTTTTCCGCGGATATGTTCGGAAGTATCAATACCCTGGTCTACGTTATAGTATACCTTGTTGTCTTTTGAAATCAAAATGGTGATAATATGCCTTTCAGGGGTTGTTGTTTCCGAAATTGACTTTGGTGTATCAACCTGAACTGCTTCCTGTGGACGAAAAGTAGTGGTAAGCATGAAGAACGTGAGCAGAAGGAAAAACAAGTCCACCATCGGGGTCATGTCGATGCGGGGTGTTTTTACCGGTAATTTAATTTTTCCCATTTTCTCTCAGTTTGAATATTTCTACTAAATCGTCCTCTCACACAACGTAATTATTTCTTCAGGGAAGAAGCAAAGGTTTGGGTGAGACTGAAACTGGCCTCGTCCATTTTGAAGGTCATAGCATCAATTCTGGAAGAGAAGTAGTTGTAGAACAGAATGGCAAGGGTTGAACCTGTGATACCGAAAGCGGTGTTCACAAGGGCTTCAGAAATACCGGTTGCCAACTGGAGAGCATCGGGAGCACCGGCGGTGGCCAGAGCGGCGAATGCGCGGATCATACCGAGCACCGTTCCGATCAGACCGATCAGCACGGAGATCGAAGCTACGGTTGAGAGGATCACAAGGTTCTTTGAAAGCACGGGAAGTTCAAGAGCGGAAGCTTCTTCGAGGTCTTTCTGCAAAGCAAGAACCTTCTGGTCATTCTGAAGCAAATTATCTTTCTGCAGGTCTCTGTAACGGTGCAAACCAGCCTTGATAACATTGGCAAGTGAACCCCTCTGCTTGTCGCAAAGAGCGCTTGCATCATCAATTTTATCGTCATTCAGACTGACCTGGAGCCTGCGAACGAAACCGTTGATGCTGCCTTTGCCTTTTGCGCGGCTAATCATAATGAAACGTTCGAAAATGAAGGTAAGAAGGGTAAGGTTCACGGTGATCAGAACCGGAACGATTGGTCCACCTTTGTAAATAATTCCTAGGTAGTTACCCTTGATAGGAGTTCCTTCAGGGTTCAAACCTTCAAAGTTAACCGGATTACCCATTACATATTTGTAAATAAGGTAGCCAGCAACAGCACACAGCACGATTACCGATCCTGCAAACATCGATGATAATGCATCTTTTAAAGATTGTCCTTTCATAATCATTTATCGTTTAAGGTAAGTATTAAACTTTTGTTTAAAAAATTGAGGTATAAAGAAACTAATATTTTTCTAATTAATCATGGACTTGAACATATTTTTAACTCTGTTTCCATTCATCCGCGAACACTGGGTTGCGCATTGTCAGCCTATCTGTTATTCTGAGCTTCCTGAGCCTTGATTGCTTTATCAAGATCACTCAATATCTTCTTTACATCCGCATCGTTGGGATCCATTGCTTTTACTTTCAGATAATAGTCCCTGGCATCCTTATATTTCTTTTCCTTGTACCTGATCAGGCCAAGAGCTTTCAAAGCTTTTATCTGGGTAACCTTGTTCGATGGATCCAAATTATATAATCGATTAAACCAGTTATAAGCCTGAATATAATCAGGTTCTTTCAGGAACATGAGATACATGGATCCCATATAGTTGAAAGCTTCTTCCAATTCTTTTTCATATTTAACGGTATCGGAACCAACCTTCTGGATAAGCAAATCAAATTTGGGTTTTGCAGCACTGACATCCAGTGTATAGTATTTCCCTTCGCTTAGCTTTTGTTCAGAAGCTGCCATAGAACGGGCATCGAAAAGATAAGCCTGGATGTTGTCGGGTTCAATTGCGGTAATAGCCATAAACGCGGTATCGGCCTTACCATATGCACCCATCATGTAATACATTTTGGCGATCTGCATCATGTCCTGCAGCCTGACTTTCATATTTGACTTGGGGGTATGCTTGATTTTTTTCTCATACATGGCGATGGACTGGGGATACCAATGTGCATAATAATATGCCAGGGCCATTTCGCTGACCAGCGTCAGGTCATTGGTATCAAGTTCATACGCCTTATTGAGGTTGTCGAATGCCTTGGCCAGTTCAGACGAATCGTTTTTCGCATGCCTGTACTGCAGCCTTCCAAAATAGGCATAATCCCTGGAGAAGATGTTCTTTGGTTTTGCATTTTTGAAGAACTCCTGCATATAGGCGATCCCTTTTTCAATTTCAGGAGGTCGCATATCATAACAGCAATACCCGGCAATTCTGTTGAGGTAATTCCTGGATTTGTCCACCTTCTGGATTT
>JAKAMP010000508.1 GCA_021812865.1 Bacteroidota bacterium
TATCCTCTCGCTTTCACTCTCGCTGAAATACCTGGCAGGGGTTGACATCAACAGCCGGTTTGAAACACAACCGGGATTAAAAGATACAGACAAAGTCAAAACATTTATTGAGGCAATCAAAAAACAACAGAGATGAACTTTTCAGTGAACGAAAAAGGTTATTATGGTCCCTATGGCGGGGCATGGATTCCCGAGATGCTTTATCCGAACGTGGAAGAACTGCGCAGGAATTACCTGCAGATCCTTGAATCGGATGAGTTCCGCAGAGAATTCAAAAACCTGCTCAGCGATTATGCGGGTAGACCCACACCCCTGTATTATGCATCGAGGTTATCGGAGAAATATGGTGCGCACGTTTACCTCAAGCGGGAAGACCTTACCCATACGGGAGCCCACAAGATCAACAACACCATCGGGCAGATTCTCGTGGCCAGACGGTTAGGAAAGAGGAGGATCATTGCAGAAACAGGAGCCGGCCAGCACGGAGTGGCCACCGCTACCGTTTGTGCACGCGAAGGCCTTGAATGCATTGTATACATGGGCGAAACCGATGTGAAAAGGCAGGCGCCGAACGTGGCCAAGATGAAAATGCTCGGGGCAAAGGTGGTGGAAGTATACAGCGGTAACAAAACCCTCAAGGATGCCACGAACGAGGCTATCCGCGATTGGATCAACCATCCCGTCGAAACCCATTATATCATCGGGTCGGTGGTGGGGCCTCATCCTTACCCCGACATGGTGGCGCGCCTGCAATCGGTGATCAGTGAAGAAATGAAAGTTCAGCTTCTTGAAAAGACCGGCCGCGACTTCCCCGATGCTGTGCTTGCCTGCGTGGGAGGAGGCAGCAATGCAGCCGGCGCATTCTATCATTACCTGGATATCCCCCAGGTCAGACTGTTCGCCGTTGAAGCTGCGGGCGAAGGGATTAATACCGGCCATTCGGCTGCCACAACAGTATTGGGCAAACCGGGCATTATTCATGGCAGCCGAACGCTGCTTATGCAGGACACGGACGGGCAGATCACAGAGCCTTACTCTATCTCTGCCGGATTGGATTATCCCGGCATCGGGCCCATTCATTCCTGGCTGGCCGAATCCGGAAGGGCAAAATTCCTGTGGGCCACCGATGATGAAGCCTTGCAGGCAGCCTTTGAACTTACCCGGCTTGAGGGTATCATTCCTGCCCTGGAATCGGCACATGCCCTGGCTGCCCTTGGTAAAATTCCCTTCGGTCCCAACGAAACCGTGGTGGTAAACCTGAGCGGAAGAGGAGACAAAGACCTGGAAACTTACATCAAACACATGAAGCCATGAACAGGATTGACCAATTATTCAACCAAAAAAAAGGAAATATCCTTTCCATATACTTTACCGCAGGCTTTCCGGCCCTCAGTGATACGGTGCCCATCCTTGCCGCCCTGGAAGCTGCCGGCGCCGATATGGCCGAAATTGGCATTCCTTTCTCCGATCCGCTGGCCGACGGCCCTGTAATCCAGCAAAGCAGCCAGCGCGCGCTGGAAAACGGGATGAGCGTGGCCAGGCTGTTCAGTCAATTGGAGGGCATTCGTCAGCATCTGAAGATGCCATTGATACTCATGGGCTATCTCAATCCCATCCTGCAGTTTGGAATGGAAAAATTCCTGAAGACCTCGGCCGAAATAGGGATCGATGGGGTGATCATCCCCGATTTACCTATGGATGAATACCAGGAGCATTATGCCCCAATGTTCAGCAGGTATGGAATCTGCCCCATCATGCTGATCACACCCCAGACCCCGGCTGAAAGGGTTCAGAAACTCGACAGCCTTTCGGAGGGGTTCCTTTACATGGTATCTTCCGCCTCCACTACCGGCACCCAAAAAAATCCATTCTCCCTCCATGAAGACTATTTCAGGAAAATCTCAGCCATGAAGCTCCGGAATCCGCGCATGATCGGCTTCGGGATATCCAACCGACAATCCTTTGAACAAGCCTGCAGTCATGCACAGGGTGCCATCATTGGAACAGCATTTATCAAAGCAATCGAAAAAAGCCAGAATCTGAAAGCATCCATTCATGAATTTGTCAGTATGATAAAATAAAAGGCTGCCCGGTATGAGCAGCCTATGTAGTTATCGGTCTTCATTCAGCAGCCTACCACTCCCATAGCCCGAGATGCTTTCTTGTCACGTGCTTCACACTGTCGGTTACCGTAACGGTAAGGATATTCATTCCGCATGAAACATTGGGATCCGTTCCCCAGTTCATTTCCGTGCGACGGTCCCGGGTAGTATTCACCAGCAGGAGGTCTCCGGCCAGGATGTGCTTGCAGCCCATTCTCATGTATAGCGGACTGAGAGTGCTTAGTTCCAGTGCATCACCGTAACGGTTTGTGCCAGTACCCGTTTCGGTAACCTTGTACATGGCATGCCACCAGTTGAGTTTCCACCATTTGCCAAATTCACTCATGCTGGTCAGACTGTTCTCATCATAAAGCTTTGCGGTTTGCAGAATGCGGGTTCTTTCACAGTAACGGGTAATGGCGGTCGTGTCGTTAGGGAATACGACCTTGAATGAATCCACTACATTCCAGTTCAGGTAACCGTTCACAAATCCCATGTTTTCGACCGACTTGTATCCCTGAAATTTGAAACCATTGACGGAGAAATTTTCAAACCTGATCATCCTGGAGGAGTGCAGTTTCCAGAACCTGTCAGAAAGGGTGACGACAATGGTACCGGTTTTGGCGGCTCCTATACTGTCGGAACAGCTTTCAAAAGTGATGGTAATTA
>JAKAMP010000509.1 GCA_021812865.1 Bacteroidota bacterium
CAAAACCGATAAAGAAAGAAAGGCATATGCCAAGATAGCCGAAAAGGAACTACGCGATGAATACGAAGGCGAACTCACCAATCTCACCATATCGCAGGGGAAGTTGCTGATCAAACTGATCGACCGGGAAACCGGGCAAACCACGTATGCACTGGTCAAGGAGCTGAGAGGTGCCTTCCAGGCGGTATTCTGGCAAACCATTGCCAAGATTTTCGGTTCTAACCTCAAATCGGTATACGATCCCAAGGGCGAGGACGCCCAGATTGAGGAAATCCTGCAATATATTCTGAAGGGATATTACTGATGATCATTCCAGTGCGCTTCCCATACGGTCGGCTTTTTACGGTCGAACTAAATATAGCCTGCTGTCTGGCGTCGGGTTGTCTCGCGAGGGTTTTGGGTGTGGGGTTTACCATTCAAGGATTCAAAAATTCATGAATTCAGATTTCACGATTGTATGGCTATCGTCTGGCTATCGTCTGACTACTGTTTGACCCTCGCCTGACCACTCTCTGACCATTGTATCACCCCTGCATCTCCAGCGAATGACTCTAGCTTCCTGATTTTATGTATTTTCAATTGGATTTTAAATGCTCATCCCACAGACTGTCCGTGCTGACAGACGCTGTGGGATGAAATATTTGTAATGACCCGGAATCTTTACCCAGGTTGTTTCTTACTTGTACGATTCAATGGGTGGACAGGTGCAAACTAAGTTGCGGTCACCGTATGCATCGTCAATGCGTGCCACCGACGGCCAGAACTTGTTTTCTTTGACCCATCCCCTTGGATAGGCGGCTTTATGCCTTGCGTACGCATGTTTCCAGTCGTCCGATGTAGTTTCGGCCGCAGTATGCGGGGAATTACGCAGCACATTGTCCGTTTTGTCGGCTTTTCCTTCCTTGATCTCCTGGATTTCAGCATAAATGGAAAGCAGGGCATCGGCGAATTTATCGAGTTCCTGTTTCGATTCGCTTTCGGTAGGCTCCACCATCAGGGTGCCATGTACCGGGAAAGAAAGGGTAGGAGCATGGAAACCATAATCCATCAGCCTTTTTGCGATATCTGTTTCTGAAATATCTGTTTCTGCCTTGAATCCGCGGCAGTCGAAAATCATTTCATGCCCCACGAAGCCGGTTTCGCCGGTATAAAGCACCGGGTAATACTTGTTCAGACAGGCAGCAAGGTAGTTGGCATTCAGAATGGCAATTTTGGTGGCCAGTTCGAGTCCTTCTGCTCCCAGCATCCTGATGTATGCATGAGAGATGGTGAGAATACTGGCGCTACCCCAGGGTGCTGCCGCTACCGGTGTGATGCCTTTCGATCCTCCCGTGGCGACCATGGGGTGGGAAGGCAGGAACTCTACCAGGTGACCTGCCACGGCAATGGGACCCATACCCGGTCCACCACCTCCGTGAGGTATGGCAAAGGTTTTGTGTAGGTTGAGGTGACATACGTCAGCCCCGATCATGGCCGGATTGGTAAGTCCAACCTGGGCATTCATGTTGGCGCCGTCCATATAAACCTGTCCGCCGAAATGATGCACCACCTTTACCATTTCCTTAATCTGGCTTTCAAACACTCCATGGGTAGAGGGATAAGTCACCATGAAAGCGGCAAGCCTGTCTTTATTCCCTTCGGCCTTGGTTTTGAGGTCGGCCAGGTCGATATTGCCTTTGGCATCGCAGTTCACCACCAAGATCTGCATGCCGGCCATGGCCGCACTGGCTGGATTGGTGCCGTGTGCCGATGAGGGAATTAGTACCACATTGCGGTGCGATTCTCCCCGGCTGGCATGATATTCTCTGATCACCATCAATCCTGCATATTCACCGGCGGCACCCGAGTTTGGCTGAAAGGACACCGCCTGGAACCCGGTGATTTCCTGCAGGTCCTTTGCCAGCTCATGAAAAAGCTGCTGGTATCCTTCGGCCTGGTCGAAGGGGGCGAATGGATGCATCCTGCCAAATTCCTCCCAGCTCAGGGGAAGCATTTCAACGGCTGCATTCAGCTTCATGGTACATGAACCGAGGGAAATCATGCTATGGGTGAGCGAAAAGTCTTTTCTTTCAAGTTTTTTGATATAGCGCATCATCTCGGTTTCCGAGCGATAGCGGCTGAATATCTCGTGGGTGAGGAAGGCAGAGTTTCTTTTAAAGCCTTCCGAGAAGCCTGGTTTGTCGCCTGCCTGGTCAAGCTTGGAGTACCTGGACGAAGCAGCTATGGTGAATATTTCGAGGATCACATGGAGCTCGCTCAGGGAGGTGGTTTCGTCAAGACTGATGCCAAGGGTGTTGGCGTTCCGGTAGTTGAAATTGACCTGCCGCTCCAGGGCAAGCTCCCTGATGCGGCTCATGGGAACACTGGCAGGAAGGGTCACCGTGAGGGTGTCGAAAAAGTCAACGTTTTCCTGTTTGTAGTTCAGTTCAATGAGCTTATCAGATAGCGTTTTGGCAAGCCTGTTGATTCGGCTGGCAATGCTGACCAGTCCGTCTGCCCCATGATAAATAGCATACATTCCGGCCATGGTTGCCAGAAGCGCCTGTGCGGTGCAGATGTTGGAGGTTGCTCTTTCTCTTTTGATGTGCTGTTCGCGGGTCTGCAGCGCCATACGCAGCGCCCTGTTCCCGTGCCGGTCAACCGAAACCCCGATGATCCTTCCGGGCATGCTGCGCTTGAATTGTTCGCGTGTAGCGAAATATGCGGCATGAGGTCCGCCATATCCCATAGGGATGCCAAAACGTTGGGTGGATCCCAGCACGATGTCGGC
>JAKAMP010000510.1 GCA_021812865.1 Bacteroidota bacterium
GTATTCTGTCCACCGAAGAGAATTACCCTAACGAAAGTCCTGCTTTTGAAACAACCGCGGATGATGACTTTGCTGAAGTGGAGCACCTGATCGAACGCGTAAAAGGTGTAATTGCAGATGCTTCCGGTAAAAAACTTATCCCGCAGGAATTTAAGCAATACCTGCACCTGGTACTCCGGGAATACCCCAATATCAAAAACTCTCCCCTGCGTTCTTCCATCAACGAGCTGATCGCTTCGGAATGTGAAAAATATGGTGCTGTTACACTGAGCGAGGAAGAGGTGGAACTGTTGTGGAAGGATGCCCGGTAATAGCCCTTAGCGGAGTGTGTTTCCCCGTCCGTCCCGGTGCAGTATGGCAGGAGAAGCGGGTATTGAGACGGCGAAGCCTCTCCGCTTTTTTTATTCCCTTTTATTGATTTCAAACTTTAATAAACGTGTATTATGGAAATGTACAAATGGAATTTTGGAAAGCTAAAACGCAAACAATTAACCGGACTGGGTACAACTCTGGTATTAACAGCCTTTCATTTTGCGGTAATGGCCCAGGATGGTATAGCAGGTATCAATGAAGCCAACCAAAAAGTACGCAGCTATTTTGCTGCAGGCACCCAACTGATGTATGCCGTAGGTGCGCTGGTCGGACTGATCGGGGCGGTTAAAGTCTATCAGAAATGGAATGCAGGTGATCAGGATACCGGTAAGGTAGCTGCGGCATGGTTCGGTAGTTGTGTCTTTTTAGTGGTTGTTGCCACTGTTATCCAATCCTTCTTTGGTGTTTAAAACCGGGAGCTATGCAAGAAATGCTGAAAGAAAAGTTGTGGGCGTATATCGTGCAGAACAATCCAGATCTGATGCTGAATTTGCAGCAGGATTTTTCCGTAACAGGCTACCTGGAAGAAAAGGTAAATGGCATTCAGCCCCTGGCATCCCAACTGCAGGCTGAAAACAAGCCCGGCTACATCATTGAGGAACTGTGCATGGCAGAGCTGACCAAAGACCTCCGTCCCTCCAGATTCAATTATATCTACAATGTACTGGAAGATGAGTTTGAACATGATTTTCTGCGCATAAAACAGACCGACCTACTCACTTACGAGATCGTGAACCTGATCAGCGAAAGCGAAACGGTATTTGAAACATTGGGATTTACTCAGGTCAGTGAGCAGGACCGGATGCTGCGCTATGCGATTGCCGGGACGATCCGGCAGTACATGGAAAGCAAGTAATATAACCAGCATCCTGATCATTCGGATGCCGGTTTTTAAAGAGATTAAAAGCATTGGTGTGGACTGAAAACGTGATGTATGGCTTATAATACTTTTCAAAAATTAACCGACAATATAGCGGCTATCCGGCTTGCATTAGAGTGGGACAAGAAAACCAGGCTCCATGAAACCGATATTGTGACGCTTCAAAAGTATTCCGGCTTTGGCGGAATAAAGGCGGTATTATACCCTCTAACAACCCGTGAGCAGTGGGTAAAGCTGGGTGCAACAGATAGTGACTTACGGTTATTCCCGGGTATTCAGGAATTGCATGAACTGTTGCAAAATCACCTTGATTCAAAACAATACAGGGAAGCGGTTATGTCGGTAAAAAATAGTGTACTGACGGCCTTCTACACACCGGAAATTGTGCCTAAAACCTTATACCGCATTTTAAAGGAACAAGGCATCAGGCCGAAACGAATCTATGAACCCTCGGCGGGCTCGGGCGTGTTCATCACGGAGGCCGAAAAAGTATTTCCCGGGCTTGAACAGGTTACGGCCGTGGAAAAAGACCTGCTGACGGGTTCAGTGCTTTCGGCACTAAACAGCAGCCTTTCCATAAAGGTCAAGACGCATATTGCAGGATTGGAAGAAACGCCGGTACATGATAACGGGCAATATGACCTTATTGTAAGCAATATTCCTTTCGGGAATTTTCCGGTTTATGATGAAGCTTTTCCAGATAAGGAACTATCGGGTAAAATTCATAATTACTTTTTTGCGAAGGGGCTGGACAAGATCACTGACGGCGGTTTGATGGCCTTTATTACGACCGATGCTTTCCTGAACAGCCCTTCCAACCGTGCGGCAAGGGAATACCTGTTTAAGCGGGCGGATTTTATCAGTTTATCTGTTATGCCTGATAACCTGATGAAAGAAACGGGAAACACCCAGGCCCCTAATCATTTGCTGATCGTACAGAAGAATGAAAGCAAGCAGGGGCATACCAACGAAGAAAATGAGTTGGTGGAAACCGTGCAACAGGAAAATGAATTTGGACAATTCCATCTCAATACGTACATCCACCGCCATACAGAACTGATCGCCGGCAATGAACTCAAAGCCGGGAGAAACCAATATGGCCAAGCGAACCAAAGCGTGTGGCAGCATGGCGAGATAAACGGTATTGAAGAAAAACTGGCGGTAACAATTCGGGAAGGGATCAGGAAGCGTTTTGACCAGAACCTGTTTTACAATGCACAATTGATGACTGCTACCCATGAGCCTGAGGAACAAAAGCAAAGCTTTTCTTATTTGCCTATGCCTCAAAGCAAGGCCGCGTCCATTCCTGTGCAGTTGGGCTTGTTTGATACTGCCCCGGCAGAAAACATCGGCCGGGCGATGGATTACCTTAATGATCTGGATAAAACGGTCATACAAAAACAGACGGTCCGTCTGATCAGCATGATAAAGACCAGTGATAACCCTGCGCATGAAAGCATTGTCCTGTTAACGGCCAAACAGGGAAAGGCCAACCGGTATTTATACAAATTGTA
>JAKAMP010000511.1 GCA_021812865.1 Bacteroidota bacterium
GGCCGGTGTGAATTTGATACACTGCCTCTGCCCTCCTTTTATGGTATAGCAGGGTATCTTTTACCTTTGCATAATAATAGCCTTTATTTCTCAGAAAAAGGTCGAACTGTTCCACCGAGCGTACCACCTGGCTGGTATCGAGAATGACCGGTTCCTCTCCGATTCTCCTGAGCCAGGCGTGAGGCCATCTTGTTTTATTTATATTCGACAGATCGTACAGAAAAAGGTGAAACCGCATACCCAGGATACGCTTATTAGGCTTCTGTCTTACATACCCTTGCAGGTCCTTGACGGAAACATTCTTATTATTGATTTCGATCTTGTTTTTATCAAGCAGATAATTGCCCGAAGGTACGTATCGGGTGGGATTACAGCCAGACTGGATCAGTATAAATGCGATGAATACCAGTGAGCACCCGAAGCCTGAAAGGGAGATTGTATGCTTTTTCGTAAAATTCAAGCGAAAAGGATAAGTGGCAAATATAATCAGAATCATTCACATGAGGCAAACCGATGATTTTTTAGCTTCCGGTAAAGAAAAGCTGAGAGTTTGCTACCTTCGGGGAAATTCTAATGAATGCTGAGCAAACAGAAACAGAAAGATTTCAGGTCGCTGCAGATGAAGAAATACCGCAGGGAAACCGGGCTTTTCCTTGCCGAAGGTGAAAAGATCGTGGAAGAATTGCTGCGATCGGATATTGCCATTGAGATGATCGTTGCCACTCCAGGGTGGTTGTCGCTACATCCTCAGGCAGCGAAAGCATGCCGGGAATTGCTTGAAACCAATGCCGATGAACTAAAAAAAATCAGCGCTCTTAATACACCCAATCAGGTTGTCGCTGTAGGCAAAACACCTCTTTCTGTGACGGAAATGAAAGCATTTGAGAAACAGCTCGTTCTCGCCCTTGACAACCTGCAGGATCCGGGCAACCTTGGCACCATTATCCGTATTGCCGACTGGTTTGGCATTGGGCGCCTTGTCTGCTCAGAAGAAACCGTGGAAGCGTTTAGTCCAAAAGTGGTGCAGGCAAGCATGGGAAGTATTTTCAGGATCGGAATTGACTATGTACCACTGAACCGATGGATCAGGCAGTATTCTGACCATTTCGGGTACCCTGTATATGGAACATTCACGGGGGGAGAGAATATATATACCCAGGATCTGGGCTTTTACGGGCTGATCATTATGGGCAATGAATCGAAAGGTATCTCAGAGAACGTGAGGGAACTGGTGAACCACAAATTAGCCATACCCCAGTTTCAGGGCTCGGGTGCAGAATCGCTGAACGTTTCCATGGCAACAGCCATTGTCTGTTCTGAGTTCAGGAGAAGGAACCTGCAAGGATTTATTCAAAATGGAAATTGATTTCGACTATTTTTGATGTAAGAGAAGTGACCCCGGCCATCTGCAGGTTGGTTTCAAGCACATCCCTTGCCCCGAGGGAAAGTTTAATCTCAGTGGAAAACTTGAAATACTGAAGGTAGAAGTCCATGCCGTAGCCTATTTCATAATATACATCCAAAGGCGCTAGGCTCACGCGGATATCCGTTCCTGAAAGCTTGGGATTTTTTTTGGCTGCCATATCGTACCTAACGCTTCCGCCTGCAACCAGGTAGGGGCGGAAATTATTCAGTCGCTTTGCCCTGTATTTGATCAGAACCGGGAAATCGAGATAGTTTGATTCGATGAGTAGATCTCCGAGATTCTGTGCCTTTTTTGCAGGATCGGTATAAATGAAACTGATATGGCGCTGCCCAAATACCAGTCCGGGAAGAAACCGCACGGCAAAAGCGTCATTCAGGCGATACTCGGAAACGATGTTCACGTTAAAACCGGGTTCAACTTGCCTTACATCGGCAAACAGGGAATCGCCGGGCAGCTTTCTTTTGAAATTAAAATCAAAACTATTCAGTCCGACGGTGAACCCGAAATGCAGGGCGCGGGTATCAACCGCCTGGTAATTGAGCACCTTGGTTCTTTGTGCTTTGGCAGGAAGCGAACCGTACAGGATGAATAAACTGATTGAGTATATGAGGATTTTCCTGTTCATTACAATTTTAAAAACGGTTAAACCGGCCAACTATTATTTACGTGCCACATATAAGTTAACCACCCCGAAGGTCAATGGATTAAATTCGGCCTCTCTGAAGCCCGCACGCAAGAGCCACCCGACAAATTCCTCACCCTGTGGAAAAGCAGAAACGGAATCGGGCAGATAAGTATAGGCTGAATGGTCTTTCGATACCCATTTCCCGATTAGGGGCAGCAATCTATGGAAATAGAACGTATACACTTGCTTGAACGGGAAACGGGCAGGCATGGAAAATTCAAGAATCACGAGAATTCCACCAGCTTTTAGCACCCGGTTAATTTCGGCCAGTCCTTTCAGCGCATTCTCAAAATTACGTACTCCAAATGCCACTGTGGAAGCATCGAACGATCCGTCAGCAAAAGGCAGATCTTCGGCATCGGCCCACTGAAAATGGATTTGTTTTTCCAAACCTGCCTTCGCGATCTTTTCTTTCGCTATGGAAAGCATCTCTTCAGAAATATCAACCCCGGTAACGGATTGCGGATTGATTCTTATGGCCTCGAGAGCAAAATCACCTGTTCCTGTGGCTACATCGAGTATGGCTAAAGGTTTATTCTCCTTCAGTCTTAAAATGGCCTTTCTTCTCCATGCCTTGTCGGTGCCAAACGATAAAAAATGATTGAGAAAATCATACCGGTGTGCGATATGGTCAAACATTTTTCTTACCTGGAGC
>JAKAMP010000512.1 GCA_021812865.1 Bacteroidota bacterium
CTGGGAAAAGTATTTTAAATCCTTCGGCATACCTGCCTTCACCAGAGGGGGCGGTGGCGCCGATGTTTCCCCGCTTGGCGGACTGGGCGCCATCACGGCCAGCTATATTCCCGATGGTAAAACCTATTTCAACTATCACCACTCAGCCGCCGATCAGATCGAGCATGTAAATCCCAGGGATCTCGAAGAAGGCAGCGCCGCCATGGCTGCCTTTGTTTACCTGTTCGATAAATACAGGTAGGCTCCATTCGGCCGGTCAGGGTGTATATCAGAAGGGAAGGTCATCCGACTCGCTGCTCTCCGGGATATCCGGTACCTCAGGTGCAGTTTCTCCATTCATCTGTTCTTTCGAAGGGGGCGCTTCACCTGCAGTTTTTGAAACCAGTTCAATACGCCATGCCCTCAGATCGGTATACCATCTGCTATTGTATTCCCTTGATTCGGCATTGAACGAAACTTTCAGCATCTCACCAGAGCTGATCTTTTTCAGTATGCCGCTTTTTTCATTCCAGGTGCTGAAACATACCTTGCGGGGGTATTGATCCTGGGTCTCAATCACAAATTCCTGTTTGGTCCATGGGCCGGCCTTACCTGTGCCTGTTTGTTCTGCCATAACCTGGATCAGTTTGCCGGAAATTTCAAGTGCCATATCTTTTCAGTTTCAAAAGGTGAATGATTTGATTGCTTTAAAAGGAGTGATCTGTGCTTTCTGTATCTTTTCCTGGTATGGTTTCCAGCTGTTTCCGAAGAAGTTGTTGATGCGGTCAACAGCTCTTTCCATATCTTTTCTGAATAAGGAAACCGCTATCCTTGCGTTATCTCCGGGGACGTCGTAGCCGGAGCCGATATATTGACGTGCATCCCAGTAATAGCGAGTTACTACATTCTCATCGGTGGTAAGTCCCTGCTCCCTGTGCTTGCCAGTAAACATCTCGGATAGGTTTTGAATGCTGTCCTTCATGGTAGTGGTAGTC
This sequence comes from Bacteroidota bacterium, assembly GCA_021812865.1. Taxonomy (GTDB): domain Bacteria; phylum Bacteroidota; class Bacteroidia; order Bacteroidales; family JAAYUG01; genus JAKAMP01. Next base: position 975 of record JAKAMP010000512.1, read on the forward strand.
TTTTTGAGATCGGTCTGGGTGGAATCATCCTGAAGCTGGCTGAGAATGATATCCACGGCTTTCTTTGCATCCTGCAGCTGATCATAGGCTTCCGCTCCTATCGCTGAGTAGTGGTTCAGTGAATCCATTAGCAGGTTGCTGGCTTTGAGGTTCTGAATTTTAGGCTGTATGCGGGGATCGCTATGCACCACAATGGGGGTGGAATCCGTTTTTCCTTTGTACGAAAGCCTGATGAGGTAATCACCTGGCAACACCGTGATGCCTCCGGGTTCATTCTCATCCTTACCTGGTTTTGCGCTGCCGGGGTAACGCGGTCCTTTGCGATCCAGTCCCCATTGAAAGCGGTTGAACCCCGGCTTTGGTTCAAACCGGATCGTGCGGATCACCTGGCGCTTTTGATTGAGTACCTCCAGGCTGACTTTTTGTTTGCCTGCAGTATCCTTTACAGAAAAAGAGATCATGGCGCCGTAGGGTTTGTTTTCACCTGTAAATACGGCGTCGCCAATATCATGAGGTCCTGCGTGCTGCTGAAATTCGGCAATCCATGCATCCGGCGAAGTGAAAAGATGAAGGGTAGAATCGAGGATGCCGGCGCCCCTGGATGCCAGTTCCCTTAACGGACGGATATCGTCAAATATATAGGCCGACCGGCCGAACGTTCCAATCACAAGATCTCCTTCGCGCATCTGTTCGGTCATATCCATGGTCGATACCGACGGATACCCGTTATTCCACTTTGTCCAGCTTTTCCCCTGGTTCAGGCTGAAATACAGTCCGAATTCAGTTCCCAGGAAAAAGAGATTGGGTTCAACCGGATCCTGGAGGAAGGACAATGCATATCCCGACACCTGGTTCGGGGTCACGATCCTTTCCCACGTTTTCCCTGCGTCGCGCGTATGGAAAACGTATGGGTTCCAGTCGTTCTGCCTGTAATTGTTGGCTACAACAAATGCTTCCTCTGCCTTGTAGGTGGAAGGCTGAATCTGGGGAATCCAGCTTCCGGCAGGAAGGTCTTTGATCCTGGGTGTCCCATTGGTCCAGTTTTTTCCACCATCCGTAGTAACCTGCACATTTCCGTCATCGGTGCCTGCCCAGATCATTCCTTGTTTAACCTTGCTGGGCGCTATACAGATGATGGTAGTGTGGTTTTCTGCGCCGGTCACATCGGGCGTCAGTCCGCCACTGCTGTCCTGTTTCTGTTCGAGGGGATTGTTGGTGGTGAGATCGGGCGAGATGATGGTCCAACTGTCTCCCCTGTCAGTTGATTTGTGCACAAACTGGCTGCCGAAGTAAATGGTGCCCGCGTCGAAAGGATCCTGCGCTATGGCGGCATTCCAGTTAAAACGAAGTTTTATGCCTTTCGGGTGAATGGGCCTGATGTATTTGCTGTACCCTGTGGCAACATCATAGCGGATAACATTACCTTCCTGCGACATGGCATAGCCATAGCGACTGTTGGAAGGATCAGGCACAACATCAAAGCCGTCGCCATAGCATACTTCCTGCCAGTAGCCATTCAACAGGGAACCATTCTTCCATACATATCCCGGTCCACGCCAGGAACCGTTATCCTGCATACCCCCATATACATGATAAGGAATATCGTTATCGACATTGATATGGTAATATTGGCCAAAGGGAAGGTTTTCAACATACTGCCAGGTTTTTCCTCTGTCGCGCGAAATAGCCAGTCCTCCGTCATTCCCGTCAATTAAATAATCAGGATTTTCGGGATGAACGTACCAGGCATGGTTGTCAACATGAATATCGCCTCTCGGGTACCCGGGTAT
>JAKAMP010000513.1 GCA_021812865.1 Bacteroidota bacterium
TTGCAGGAAGGGATACTTATCCTTTCTGCCCGCAATTCCCTCGATGATAAAATCCTGGGCCTCGGAATAGGGGCTGACGATTACCTTACCAAGCCCTTTCACCTCTCAGAATTGAACGCCCGCATCAAATCCATATGCCGGAGGAGAAATTTCTCTGGCGCAAGCGATTTGCGGTTTCACGAAATCAGGGTGAACACCGATGAAAAGCAGGCCTATGTGAACGATCAGTTGCTGGTTCTTACCCGCAAGGAATACGATCTTCTGCTATTTTTCATTACCAATAAGAACCGCGTGGTTACTAAAGAGTCCATTGTGGAACACCTGTGGGGCGACGAAATAACGCTGGCCGATTCCTATGAATTTGTATACACACACATTAAAAATCTCCGAAAAAAAATCCTCGATAAAAAAGGTAGCGATTACATCAAAACCATTTACGGATTGGGATACAAATTCAGCGATCAATGAAACTTCTTCCAAAAACCATTCTATATTTCTTTTTGTTTGCCCTGTGCGCATTTCTCACCGGGGGTGTAATATTTTACCTGAGTACCCGAAATGTGATTTACCGGCACATTGACTCAAGCATGATCATGGAGAAGGACCTAATCCAGGAACAGATTGAGCATACCGACAGCATTCCTGATTTCAGCGCGTCATTTGGAAGGCTTGTCGTTGTTAAAATGTACGATTCGGCCATTGTGCCCCGCCAAATCATTTCTAACACGCATATTGACTCTCTCAGCGAAGGGAAAGATATTCCTTTCCGGCATCTGTCGTTTGCTGGAGTAACGCCCCACGGTAAGGGATTTTCCATAAACCTTTACCACCCGATGAGTGAAATGCAGGAGTTGCTGAAAAATATCACCTTCACCCTGTTCAGTATCTTCCTGGCATTGCTTTTGGCATTTATTGTCATTAATTTTTATGTGTACCGCAAATTATGGATACCCTTTTACGATACCCTGCGCAAGATTGCACATTTCGACATTACTTCGGGTGAGGCATTGAATTTCATGCATACCTCCACACCCGAATTTGCGCAACTCAATCAAACGCTCGATCAGATGAGCCGTAAAATGCGGAAAGACTATCTGAACCTGAAGGAATTCAATGAAAATGCATCACATGAGATTCAAACGCCTCTTGCGATTATCCGCACGAAGCTCGACCTGCTTATGCAATACGAAAACCTGAGCAGGGAACAACTTGATCTTCTACAGTCCATCCACGAAGCCACAACCAGGCTATCCAAAGTCAACCAGGGCTTGCTTCTGATCTCGAAAATTGAAAACCAGCAATTCAAAGAAACCGAGCAAATTATGCTCAACCAGCTGGTCGAGAAATACCTTATCAATTTCGACGAAGTCATTGCCCTGAAAAAACTCAAGGTTCACACCCGTTTTGAAGATGAACTAAAAATTGAGCTTCATCCGATGCTGGCCGATATTTTGGTGTCAAATCTGATCTCAAACGCGGTAAAACACAACATGGAAGGGGGATTTATATCCTGCCAAATCACTCCCCGTAACCTGACCGTTTCAAACAGTGGGAATCCGCTTCAAATGGATCCATCGCTGCTGTTTGCCCGCTTCCGCAAAGCAGCCGATCACACCGAATCGGTGGGATTAGGGCTCTCCATCGTGAGCCGGATATGCAACGAAAACAACATGAAAATCTCCTATACCTGCGAAGAATCCGTACACAGGCTGAATATCACCTTCCCCTGACATCCACCACATTCCAGAACAGGCAGGTTCCCCTTGATTCATTCTCGCCCAAGGTAATTGTTAAGAAATGTTAAGCAGCCTGAAACTACAGATTTGCTACAGAATCGCTGTTTACATTTGATCCAGTAAAAGCACATTGACAGGTGAACATAAACAAATATTTATTATCCGTTCTTTTCATAATGTTCACGGTCAACCTGGTGGCTCAGACCACTCCGGTAAAGATAGAAGACCTTCCGCAGACCATCATTGATAATGTAAGCAAAAATCATCCAGGCTACACGATAAAGGAAGCGCAAAAAATTCAGACTCACGAATCGCTGAATTACCGGGTTAAAGTGACCAAACAAAATTCTGAAATGACGCTGCTGTATGACAAGGAAGGCAGGTTCATCAGGAAAGTGATGGTGAAGTCAGGGACATTAGTGAAAAAAAGTATAGTAAAAAAGAAGACATAAAAAAGAAAACCAAGATCAGATACTGTGAAGAAGTAATGATTAGGCGGTTTAATTAGGGTGAAGGGTCCTGCATTTATGCAGGACTTTTCTTTTATTGTGCAAGTCAGACTTAAAACCTCAGTTGCCAACCCCCGGGGACTCATCCATTACATGCCTGCACTATTTTAAACCAATTTATTCATTTGAAGCTCTTGGAAGGAGCACACTAATAGATTAATTGGGGTTAACCCTCCCGATGAATCGGGATAAACTGAGTTTAACTGCATCCTGGACTATGTAATTTAAATCATTGAATTGTTCTTTGCATTTATTTAAGATTTTGACCATTATTGGTACTCCTTTTCAAGGAAGAAGATTGCCCACAGGTATTCTCTATTGTACAAAAATGCCTAACTTTATTCCCGGACATAATCCGGGAACCCATGCCATTTGAATACCCAGAAAATTTTGCGCGTTTTTATGATGTGATATATCATTCCGTCAGGGATGGCGTGGATAATGATTATTATCATCAAAAGCTCATGGAAGCCAAAGGCCCGGCGCTTGAAATAGGCGCCGGAACTGGGCGTTTAT
>JAKAMP010000024.1 GCA_021812865.1 Bacteroidota bacterium
CATCAGTTCCAATGTGGTATGGTGCATGATGGAAGACCACAACCACAACCTTTGGGTAGGCACCCACGGAGGCGGTTTATGCCGGTATAACCGGAGTAGCGACTCCTTCACCAGGTACACTTACCATGCCAATGATACAACCAGCCTAAGTCACCAGGATGTGGCGGCGCTTTTCCAGGACAGGGAGGGAGTGATATGGGTAGGAACCGATGGCGGGGGACTGAACCGGTTTGACCCGGCAACCGGCAGGTTTACCAGGTTCAACACCGCATGGCCGGGAAAAAACGCTTTCAGCTCCCTGAAAATAATTTCTATCCAGGAGGACACCAAGGGAAACCTCATCCTTGGAACCTGGAACGGGGGACTGAATATTTTCAATAAAAAAACCGGCAAGGTCAAGGTAATTCGTGCAGGAAACGGACTGGAGGGAGATGATATCTGGTCGCTTGGTTCTTCCGCGCCCGACCAGTTTTGGGTTTGCCAGTTCATGCATGGATTCCAGTCGTTCAATTCGCGAACATGCCGTTTCTTCAACCTGCTTTACCCGGGAAAACGCGTTAACCATACTGTATACTCGGTTGCTCCCCAGAGTAATGGAGACCTTTGGATTGCCACCAATGAAGGTGTATTTTTCGGTTCCTACAGTCAACTGTCCGACAAGCCGGTACTTGGCAAACAATTTATTAAGGTAAGCAACTTATTGTCGACCGATCTTCAGGTGGATCATTCGGGTACGGTTTGGGTCACAACCATTGATAATGGGATACTCCAGTGCTGGAAAAAAAATCCCCACTTCAAAGCCTATAGCATCCAGGATCCGGGGATTCCGGATGGGGAAGTGAATGTTTACCCAAGCGCCTTCATAGAGGATAAAAAAGAAAATATATGGATTGGAAGCAATTATGGGCTGTTCCGGTTTGATCCTTCTACCGGTAAAATCAAATACCTGAGTGGCAAGGGAAGAAACAGTTCCATGAGAATTCTGTCATTGATCAGCATGCCGGATGGAATGTCGCTGGCCGGAACAGATTCCAATCTTTCATCCATTTCCCCTGAAGGAAATCTGAAGGAATTTTTCAGGCTCAATTCCCGCCTGATGCCTGTTGACAAACCCGAATACACATGTCTTTTGCATTCCGAAAAGGATACATGGTGGATCGGCACATCCAATGGATTGTTTTATACTGACTTCTCATCAGGCAGAACCGAGGTCATCGTCAAACCGGATGAAACCTACAGGGGAGCAAGCATTTACCTAATCCAGTCGCTCGCCAGGGACCGTGAACAGAATGTATACGCAGCCACAGCTGATGGAGGACTTGTAATAATCAGGCCTGGCAAGCCTGGATTCGAAGTGCTTCAGAATGACCCCGATAATCCCAGGTCAATCGGCTCCAACAGGATCAACCAGGTATTTGTTGACTCCCACGGCCAGGTTTGGATTACTTCAGACTACGGACTGGACAAACTGGACAAGAACAGCCGCACCTTTAAACATTACACTACGCGTAACGGATTCCCGTCTATGTCAATGTTCAACATCCTCGAAGATCATTCAGAAAACCTGTGGATCAGTAATTCTGTTGGGATCTCAAAATTCAATCCTGCTACACAGGAAGTATCCAATTACTTCTTTTATGAGACCGATATACACAACTCTAATTTCGCCATGGCAGCTTTCTGCGATAAAAAGGGAGATATGTACATCGGGAGAAGGGGATATTTTCTGGTTTTCAACCCGGACAGTGTACCTGTGGTGAAGAATCCTTCTAAAATATATATCACAGATTTTCTACTCAGCGGGAGTGATGCACCACAGTCGGCCAGGAAATTCATATACCGGCAAGGCGACACCATCGGGTCGGTTCATGTTACCTATAAGCAATCCTCCTTTATTATCAGTTTTGCATCGCTGAACTTCCTGTCGCCTGAACGAAATTCATATCACTACCAATTGGTGCCTTTTCAGAAGAAGGACCAGTGGACCTTTGCCGGGAATTCCACTTCGGCAGTATATACCAATATTGCGCCGGGCACTTATACTTTCACGGTTCGTGCTTTCAATTACGAAGGAAAGGTTGCGGAAGAAAGCACCAGCGTAAAAATCATTATCTCCCCTCCCTTCTGGCAGACCTGGTGGTTCAGGTTGCTGGCAGTCATGGCGCTGATATGCCTTCTGTTAACTGCCTATTACCTGCGGATCAATGCGGTGAAATCGGAAAAGAAGAAACTGGAAATCCTGGTACAGGAACGTACACGGGAATTGTCGCATGTGAACATACTTCTTGAAGAACAGAAAGAGGAACTGGAGCTGCAAAAAGAAGAATTGCAGCAGCAGAAAGAAGAGTTGACGTTTAACCAGGAATTGCTGGCCAACCATCAAAATGAGCTGGAAGAAGTGGTGAAACAGAGAACCACGGAGCTGATGCAGGCGAAAAACATGGCTGAAGAAAGCGACCGGTTAAAATCGGCCTTCCTGGCCAACATGAGTCATGAGATCAGAACGCCTCTGAACGCCATTGTGGGTTTTACCAACCTGATCACCATGGAGGACCTCAACGAGAAGAACAAAAAATTCTACACCGGCATTATACAATCGAATGCAGAAGCGTTGCTTGTACTGGTAGACGACATTATCGACCTTTCGAAAATCGAAGCCCGGCAGATACAGCTCAACATGCGCAACTTTGCTGTAATTCCCCTGATGAAGGAAATCTATGAACAGTTCCTGGGATCCATGCCTTCCGGGGTTTCATTCCGGTTTTCGGTTGACCACAGCAGGGATGTGATCATCCGGTCAGATAACATAAGGTTCAGGCAGATATTCAGCAACCTGGTCTCCAACGCCATCAAGTTTACGGAAAAAGGGACCATCGAGATGGGGATGCTCGACCGGGCCGATCGTCAAGTGACCTTCTTTGTAAAGGATTCGGGCTTGGGCATTGCGCCTGAGAATCACGAGATCATATTCGACCGGTTCAGGAAGATTGAGCAGCCAAGTAAGCTATTCCGTGGCGCCGGTCTTGGCCTCTCCATCAGCAAACGGCTCACTGAACTTCTTGGGGGCAAAATATGGGTGGAATCAGAATCCGGAAAAGGAGCGACATTCTTTTTCACCCAGCCAGTTGCTGAAATGGAAAAATCAGCGCTGCAAGAACCTCAACGGGCTGAGCAGGTATTTTCCGTTGCCGATGGCAAGATCATAGCCGTGTGCGAGGACGAAGACGACAACTTCCTCCTGCTTCGCGAACTGCTGCATAAAAGGGGATTTGAAATCATGCGGTTCAGGAACGGAAAAGAAATCGTTGATTACGTGGTGAAAAAGGGCTGTTCGGGTTTCAACTTCATCCTCATGGATATTAAAATGCCCGTGATGGACGGTTTTGAAGCATCCAGGCGTATATGGCAGCTGTTCCCCGGATTTCCTATTGTGGCCCAGACGGCCTATGCCATGTCGGATGAAATATCCAATATGCAGGATGCTGGATTCCACGACATCCTGGTGAAACCTTTCAGTCCAACAAAACTCGATTCCATTATAGAAAAGTTCGCCGGCAGCGCCAGAAAAGATAGCTTTTCACAATAAGGTTCAGTTAACAATAATTCTATAGTATTGATTGCTTTTCAATTCATCAGGCTAATGGCCTGAATGCATAGGAGGCATTGTCATAATTGTTCCGGATACTTTACTCCTCTTGACAGCTATCGGCATACTCAATCCATGCAGTGGTGCAATTTATTATGTCTCGTCTTTCCCTTTCCTGTCAAAAAGATGAGAGCATTCATGCAGAAACCTGAAGGCGCTTTTTCGTAAATAACAAATGTCAGCATAGAATTTGAAGTAAATTCATATATTTAAGCCCAATTATAATGATCCGGCCTGTTTCCAAGCGTGCCCTGATCAATATATTGGTTCCCGGCGTACCGAATTGCAGAACCTGCCATCCGGCAATATCGTAGGGCAGCATAGCAGGAAACCTGGGATTTGTATCCGGATGGTTGGAAATTTTTCAATTGCCGGAATTTAAAATTTTTGCCAGTGTATATCCATATGGCTTTTGCCTTCCGTCTGCGGTAGTCTGAAACCATATAATTTGAAGTGAAATGAACCTTATGCACAAAGAACTTATGCGGTTCCTTCTTTTATGTACGGCGCTGCTCATGCTTACTCTCACTATACATGGCCAGGTAACCGATTCAATCGCTGCAAAAAAGGATTACCTACCTTTCGATTCTGTCATCCGGCAACTGGAGCGTAAGTATAACATTGCGTTCTTCTATGAACCCTTATGGTTCCAGGACGTTACCATATCCTCTTCCTTTGCTGATATGCCTTTACCGGAGGCCATTGCAAGTATCAAGCAGCTCACCCAGCTGAGCATTCTGAAAATCAACGAGATTAATTATGTATTCCTTCCGGCATCCGGAAATGACAACGACAATTCAGAATCTGACGGGAAATATGTTGTCGTGGGAGACCTGCTGAGCTATGGAAGCAAAAACAAGGTTAACCTGTCAGCCCTCGTTGTCGATGCTACAAACGAGATGCCTCTTCACGGCGCTACGATTAGTTTTCCCGATCTTAAAAAAACTGTTATCACAGATATTGAAGGAAAAATTAGTCTCTCTTTGCCAGTGGGAGTACACGAAATGCTGGTGACTTTCCCGGGCTACCTGGAAAATAAAAAGGACCTCAAAGTGCTGAGCGACGGACATCTTACCGTTGAAATGTTCGATAAGACCATTGAATTAAGCGACGTGGTGGTGACAGCCAACAAAATCGATCAGAACTTCAGGCGCACACAGATGAGTATTGTGAAAATGCAGGGCAAGGCCATCAGGGAATTGCCTAACACACTGGGCGAAGTGGACATTATCAAAAGCCTGTCATTGCTTCCGGGTGTGACCACAGCCGGTGAATTTGGCTCGGGATTCAACGTGAGGGGAGGCAGTTCCGATCAAAACCTCGTGCTGGTGGAAGATGTTCCGGTTTTCAATTCTGCCCACCTGTTTGGACTGGTTTCCATCCTCAATGCCGATGCCATTACCAGCGTAACCCTTTATAAAGGTGGTATTCCTGCATCATTCGGCGAAAGGGTTTCTTCGGTTCTGAATGTTACCCTGGGTTCGGAAGACCTTACAAAAACCAGGGTGAAGGCCGGGATTTCATTGATCAACAGCCATCTGAACATTGAAGTACCGGTTGGAAAAAAAATTACGGTTATGGTAGGGGGAAGAACCACCTATTCCGACTGGATGCTGAAAAAAATACCCGATGCCGACCTGATGAACAGCTCAGCGGGTTTCAACGACCTGTATGGATTGCTTTCTTTTACCCCGAATGCAAAAAACAAAATCTCCCTTTTTGCTTACTCCAGCAACGACAGGTTCAGGTTTGCAGGAACTCAGAATTATTCCTACGGAAACCTGCTGGGATCCTTAAGGATGATGCACCGTTTTACCAACAAGCTTTTCACAACCCTTACCCTGGGCTCCAGTTATTATAAAGCTACCTATACCGAAAATGATACCATCAGACCTTTGGAGGCTTACTCCACTGAGAATAGCATTCTGTACCGCACCCTGAAATGGAACCTTATCTGGGAAATGAATGACAAACATGTCATTACCGGCGGGATCAATGCCTTTCTGTATAATGTCAACCCTGGTATAATGTCACCATATGGAAAGTATTCACAGGTGCCTTCACTGAAAATGCAGGACGAACAAGGAATGGAATGGGCAGCTTTTCTCAGCGACGATATTAAATTCAGCGATAAAATCAGTTGTGAGGTCGGTTTCCGATATTCAGCCTTTGACAACCTCGGACCAAAAAAGGTTTGGATTTACGATCCCTCCCAGCCAAAAACCGTTGAATCGGTAATCGATTCGGTTTTATATAAAAAGGGACAGGTTGTGAAGGCGTTCAGCGGGTTTGAACCACGCCTCTCTTTCCGGTACAATTTTTCCGAACACAGCTCAATTCGTCTGACCTATAATAGAATAAACCAATATATCAACCTGATTTCGAACACTTCAGTGCTTACTCCTTCATCCATCTGGAAACTAAGCGATGCTTATATCAGGCCTGTCTCAAGCAACCAGTTTGCCTTTGGATATTTCAGGGATTTCCGGAAGAACCGTTATGAAACTTCTATTGAAGTCTACTATAAGACCTACAGCAACCTGATTGAATATAAAAATGGCGCCCATGTGCTTCTCGATCCGCAAATCGAAACTCAACTTATCGATGCGGTAGGCCGCAATTACGGAGTGGAAGTATTCCTGAAAAAAAATACCGGGAAACTCACAGGCTGGCTGAGCTACACTTATTCACATTCCATGAGGAAAACCAGTTCGTCCTGGGCTGTGGAAAAGATCAACAACAACCATTGGTTTCCCGATAACCTGGATCGGCCCCATAATCTTGTGCTCAACTCCGGCTATTACTTTAACCGCAGGGTTCGCCTGGGCGTAACTTACACCTACAATACCGGCCGGCCGGTTACCCTGCCTGAACTGAAATACTTCGTTGATGGCTACCAGATTGTATATTACTCCGACCGCAATAAATACCGGATGCCCGATTACAGCAGGCTCGACCTTTCTATCTCCAGGTATGAAAACCTCCGTATCAAAAAGAAATGGAAAGGGTATTGGACTATTTCCATTATGAATGTTCTGGGAAGAAAAAATGCATATTCCATTTTCTACCAGAAAGATGTGAATCCGAACAATTTAAACCAGCCCAGCTATAGCCTTTACAAACTCTACATCATAGGCAGGCCCCTGCCCACGTTCACTTATAATATTACCTTCTAGTTTACTACGATGAAAAAACCATTCCTGTTTGCGTTCGTTTTGATGATATTGGGACATTCATGCAAGGAAGTGTACAATCCGGAAGTGGATCTCACAAAGGCCGCGCTTGTTGTAGAAGGACTGATCACTGACGAGCCCGGCCCATATACCGTTAAACTGACAAAGGCCATCCCGTATAACCTGAATGCACTCCTGCCCGAAACCGGTGCACAGGTATTTGTTGAAGATGAGGATGGAACGCGATATACCTTCAAAGAAACATCACCCGGTATTTATACTTCCGATCCAAATAAATTTAAAACGGTGTATGGCAAGGCCTATACCCTGGTTATCAAAACAGTTACCAACAAAGCATACCGCTCATCCCCGCAAATACTCTACCCCAAAGGCAGCCTGGATACCATTTACCCGGTCATTAAAACATCTCCGCTCAGAACGTATATCGGCGGAGAACTGTTCATTCAGAATACCAAGGGAGTGCAATTTGTGGGCGATATAGTCATGCAGAACGACAGCTCACCCTATTACAGGTTTTCAAACACGCTGCTTATTGAATATACATCAAAATTTGCAAAAGATACTACTAAAACCCCTAACTACTGCTGGATGAAATATATTCCATACGAATACCTGAACCTGAGCGAACGGATGACCCAGGCCACACGGGTACCCCAGTCGCTCGGATTCTGCCCGCTCGATTCCGGATATTATGGCATTATCAAGGAAGTCAGCGTGGTTTATCATGGCGGAACTCCCGATACCATTGTTGTGAATAAGAAACTGCATGTAAACATCATTAGTTTCAAACAGTATCATATTAACCCTGATATTTACCAGTACTATAAATCGGTAAACGACCAGCTATCGGCCAGGCAGCAAATTCTTGATCCGGTCACTTTCCAGAGCATCGGCAACATTACCTGTATTACCAATCCTGACGAAGCTGCTCTGGGTATCTTCGAAGCCTCCTCGGTTACCCTGTACACCTACTATTACCTGCCTGATCTTTCGGGTACTTCCATCACATTTAAGAAAATGAATTCCCTCGACATTGAAAAACTATCCGAACCGGATTGCAAGACCACGCCACCCGATTTCTGGCTCAACTTATAGTGAACCACAACCGCAAATGCCATCAGAACAAGACCTGCAAGCCCATCATTTCAGTATATATTTTTGAATCCATGAACAGAACGATACGGTTGACACTTTTTATCATCACCCTGCTCACAGCTGCTGCCAGCAATATCTTCGGACAGGCTATGGAACAAAAATCCGGTGCAGACTGGGTAAGTACCCCTTCGAAAACCTGCCCGGAAAAAGTATTTGTCCATACTGACCGGGATGTGTATGTAGCAGGAGAAAATATGCTGTACAAAGTGAATGTGGTTCCTTCCCAGCCCAATGGGAAAAGTGTCAGCCACATTGCATACCTGGTTCTCAGGAATGAAAAACAGAATATACTCAGGATGATTGCCACTCTTTCGGATGGCTGCAGCTTTGGAAGCGCCTATTTACCCGATACACTGCAAACCGGCATGTACGAACTCATTGCTTTCACCAATTATATGAAAAATTACAGCGAAGGCATCTTCTTCAAAAAACAATTGCTGATTGCAAACCGGTTTGATAAATTGCTCGACAACCTCTATAAACAGGATACCATCAGGAATCAGCCCGTGATGACGGTCAATCCTGACCAACAGTCTTCACCCGTTCATGCTTCAAATGGCCTGCATCTGTCGGTGGAAAAAAACAAATTCGCTGCCAGGGAGAAGATAAAGATCACCATTGCCCTCGACTCTGCGGCAGGAGCAAGCGAAATGGTGAATGCCTCACTCAGTGTAAAAGCCATAGCACCCATCAGTTTTTCCTCATGGTCCATGGATTCAACGGTTTCAGCATCGACATCTGACAAGAGTCCCTCAGACCGGGGCGAGTACCTGCCTGAAGAAAACGGGGTATATGTTTCCGGCAGTTACCGCGACAGCATTGGCCACCCTCAACCCGGCGAATGCCTGATTATCTGCACCTCCGACACCATGCCAAACCTTCAATATTCCTTTACCAATGATTCCGGCCGGTTTTTGTTCAGCCTGCCCGACTTTTACCTTGGCCGCCATCTGCTTCTGAAACCTTTGGTTAATGAAATAGCACAACCTGGCAAAAAAATTATTCTGGAAGACAAATTCCGCCTCAACAGTTCCTTTCTGCCATCCCTGCCGGTTATGAATACCTCCTCCAGGAAATACATTTTCACCTCGCAGGACATTGTACAGGTTCAAAAAACCTACCCTCCGGAAACTATGTTCATGCACCAACCTGCAAATAAAATCGACGGCAATTCCATTCCATGGGTATTCACTCATCCCGAATCGGTGATCATTCCTGCCAGTTTTGTACCCCTGGACAATATGGAAGAAATCGCTTCGAATATTCTGTATGGATTAACCCTAAAGGAAAAGAAAAACATTTACCAGTTCTACCTGTTCGACAACCTCACTAAAACATATTTTTCCCGGCCTTCCCTGGTTTTCCTCGATGGAATCGTGGCCGACAATATAAACCAGTTCATGAACCTGAAATCTGACGATATTGACAGAATAGCCCTATGCAACAGCCAGCGTACCAAGGGCGAGATCGATTTCCCCGGGATTGTTTCTATTACTACCAAGAAGAAGCAACCTGATTATATAACCCCAAATCTTCCTGCCTTGTATTTCCAGATAGACAAGTACCAGGGAAAGACCTTGCTCAAAACACCCGGGTATTCAGGGAAAAACCGGAACACCACCCTGCCCGATTTCAGGCAGGTTCTTTACTGGAATCCGGATATTGTGATCCATCCGAATAAAACCCTCACCATTGAATTTTTTGCCAGCGATTATTTGTCGGATTACCTTATTGAATTTTATGGATTTTCTTCCGGTGGAAAGTCGTATAGAGCAAATACTGAGATTGAAGTAACCCGGTAACTTGTAAGCCATGAAAAGAAATTTAACCTTGTTTGTCATGTTAAGCCTTTTGACCGGGGCTTATTCGCAAACCAGCTCTCTATCTGCGGTCAGGAGGTTCTTTGAGTTGCAGCAGCTTACAGGCCAGCGTTACATGGATGCCGGACACCTGAATATAGGAATGTACCTTTACGACGATTGGTGCCCGGGCTGGGTAACCCTCGATACCGGCGATACCATTGGCGACCTGGTGCTTCATTACAATGCTTACCAGGACAATATCGTGTGGCTCAGGAACAAAACCGACCAGATCACCCTCGACTCCAAAAACATTGCTGGCTTTGGCATCATGTACCAGGGCAAAGAACATCCTTTTAAAAAACTGAAGATCAGAACCCCGCAGGACAGCATTGAAACTTTTGCTGAAATTGCTTTCGAAGGGAACGTGGGTATGTATGTAATCAGAAAAAACAAGCCTGAAACCCAGACTATCAAGAATAATATCCCGTATTATAATTATGCACCCAGGCCACAGTATGTCATACTCATGAGCCATAAAACGATTATCCTGAAAAACAGGAGGCCCAGAACGCTTTATATTGCCTTGCCCGAAGAAGAGGACCAGATAAGGGAAAGACTAGACGTAAGCAAGCTGAACACCCGTAGCGAGCCTGCCTTTTTCAGTTTTATAAAGTCAATCAGCGATATCCTGCTCAAGGAAAACCGGCAGTAAAGTGTTCCTGACCTTTTGATTTTGCCCTAAAGAAGGGGAAACAAAAGTCGAACCTTGAGTGCCTTCAAACTGATATCAATATCCTATTATTTGGGGAAGCCGGAAAATATAATCCATTAAAACCGGGCAAAATTGACCTGCTTTTTATAGCCTAAATGCTTGAATATTAAAAAATCGAAATTTGGTTCATATTCCGGCGGACGTTCCGACACTGGCCTTGCTCTTGACAGTTCCGCAGATACGGCTAACTTTGCTAATCGGTTAATGAATGAAAATGAAAACAAAATCAACCCGTAAGTACTAAACTTTTTTAATAAATCTGTCCAACTTATAGGGAGTTGGAACATGAGTGCCTTCAAATTGATATCAATTCGGCCGATAAAACCCTGATGGAAAAAATCCGGCTTATTGAACAGCTTGACGATAAAGAAAATCCTCTCTCTACAATATCATTGACATGCCTCTTTGCCAAGAAAAAACTTAAAGACATCCTTTCCAGTGCCATAAGCATGGCTTCAAAATGGAGATCACAGTTTGTGATATCAAAGATTTGTTTACTTTTGGAATTGGATAAATTTGGATACAAATTGGATATATCTAATAATATGAAGATAAAACTGGACTTTAACAGTACGGTTTATCAGCAAATAAGTCAACAACTTAGCATTATAGACACCTTTAAAGGTAACTGGAAAGCCATCGAAGGGCAGCAAAGCAAATACCTGAAAGAGCTCAGGAAAATAGCTACAATAGAGAGTATTGGTTCATCGACCCGTATAGAAGGAGGAACCCTTACTGATGAAGAAGTGGTAAAGCTTTTAAAGTCGGTAAAAATAACAAAGATGCAAAGCCGTAACGAGCAAGAGGTAGTTGGATATTACGAAGCGTTAGAAATTATTTTGGAAAATTATACTGATATTGATTTTGAAGAACGTTATGTCCATCAAATGCACGGTATCCTTTTAAAATACAGTGACAAGGACCAGAGGCATAGAGGGAAATACAAAGCTCTTTCCAATCAGGTAGTAGCCAATTACCCTGATGGTACACAGAGGACTATCTTCAGGACAACAGAACCACATTTAACACCAGGTGAAATGCAGGGATTAATTGTCTGGACAAACGAAAGGTTATCAAAGAAAGACTTGCACCCTCTCATGATAACAGCAGCTTTTGTGTATGAATTTATATCCATCCATCCATATCAGGACGGGAACGGACGTTTATCAAGACTTTTAACTTCGTTGTTATTGATGAAGCAGGATTATAAGTTTATCCAGTATGTATCTTTTGAAAATGTGATAGAAAGCAGGAAAGAAGGATATTACCGGGCATTGATGGAAGGGCAGAAGAACCGGTACAAGAAAAATGAACGTATTGACAGCTGGGTTGTGTTCTTTTTGGAGTGTCTCATCGTATTAACCCAAAGACTGGAAGCCAAATATGAAACTTACAGCAAACTAAAAACATCATTGAATGAACGTCAACAGGCTGTTTTAGAATACATTAAAGAACGAAAAAATGCACAGGTCGGCGAAATAGAGAGCCAGTTAAAAAGCTATTCCCGGAATACGTTAAAAAAAGACCTTGCTTATCTGGTCAAAGAAG
>JAKAMP010000514.1 GCA_021812865.1 Bacteroidota bacterium
TTTATATAGGATTGCAGGGCGAACTGAAAAACCAGTATGCCGCTCTCAAGCAGGAACTGCTGAAGGATCCTGCTGTAAAGGCGGTGACGGCCAGTACCCATCCTCCGCACATGATTGGCAGCAATTCGGGCAATATCCACTGGCCGGGGAAAGATCCGAAGATGGAAACCCTGGTGAGTGAAAGCGGAATCGATTTCGATTACATTGAGGCGATGGGTATTACCATGAAATCGGGCAGGGAATTTTCAAAGGATTTTCCGGGCGATGTTCCTCATGACACCATCGGATCGTTCATGATCAATGAAGCCCTTGAACGGCTCATGGGGACCGATAATGCAGTAGGGACACAACTCAGTTTTGCCGGCTATACAGGTCCCATTGTGGGTGTGATGAAAGACTACCATTACCAGTCGATGAGGAATGTGATCGAACCATTGGCCCTGTTTCTTACTCCAAAGGAGTGGTGGGGTTTTATGTACATCAGAATCAACCCGGGGAATACCCAGGAATCGACCAAGGAGATCGAAAAGACATGGGCCCGGGTTGTTCCGGGGTATCCTTTCGATTATCATTTTGTGGATGAGGAATTCGACAGGATGTACCGGTCCGAAGAGCGTATGGGAAGCCTGATGAATTATTTTGCGGTTTTGGCAGTTCTGATTGCCTGCATCGGGTTATTTGGCCTGGCAACCTACACCGTGGAACAGAAAACACGGGAGGTGGGCATACGCAAGGCCATGGGAGCGCCTGTGCCTTCTATTCTTTTGTTGTTTTCCAGGGAATTTCTCCTGTTGCTGGCTGTGGCTGCGGTTATCTCTATCCCAATTGCCTGGTACCTTCTGTCGCGGTGGCTGCTGAGTTATGGTTATCGCATATCCTTACATCTGTGGATATTCATTGCAGCTGCACTGATAGCCTTTCTGGTAGCCATCCTCGCCATATCATGGCAGGCTTTACGGGCTGTACGTACCAATCCTGCCGAAACATTGAAATATGAATAATGCATAACTTCCAGTAAGATCAAAGCAAAGGCCCCATGCCAAAAGTGGTCATGGGGCCTGTAAACATAGGGAGGGCTTGTCTTTTCAGGGCTATTTATTTCCGTAAGATTTATCCAGAAACTCATACCGGGCGTCATTTGCAGCATTTTCCGGTTTGCATACGGTATTGATGATCATCACTGGAGGGGTCATTTCATTAGGTTTCGAAGAGGGCCATTCGGCTAATCCTTTTCCATTGGGATTCCCGTTTTTGATAAAATTGGCGAAATAATCCTCCATGGCAGAAGATGTCTTGAAATCTTCCTCTGTCCAGGCATAATCGTTTACCAGGTAAAGGTTACCCATGCAATATTCAATTTCCGAAGCATGAGGAGCGCCAATAGGTTCGGGCATCTTCATGCCGGGTTCCTTTTTGATGGTACCGCCTGCCAGACCCGAAGCAGCATTCTGATCTACAAGCGGTGGACGCACCTTGCTGAACAGGTAGCGATATACAGGCTGGTTGCTGTTGTCGCGCTGCAGTTCGTACCATTTCCAGGTACTGTAGGATATAAAGCGGTCAGAAGCAAGGGCTGTGGCCGACAGTTCAATCTCCTTCTCCGAGCCATAAGGGTAAAGCTTTAGCACCTCTTCATAATCTTTCGGATAGGCCTGTTTCACCTTGGCAATATAATTTTCTTCCTTGTAGGGCTGTCCCATCATGAAGGCCATGCCCGGAATTTCAGCCGAGTTCCATCCCAACAACAGGGGCACCTGGGCCTGCTCCTTGGCTCTAAATACTTCCGGGAGGCTCTTTGTGAGAAAATAGCCATCAAGAGCCACCGGGAAGCCAAACCGTTTGGATTCTCCGTAAATTTCGTAGATATCACGGGTACTGAGCTTCCGCAACTGGTCAATATGAGGATAGCCGGCTTTGGTGGCAAAGTCCAGGCCTGTCTTTTCAGCATCCTGTAGGGAAACCGGAGGCATGGTGGGATTGATGCATGCACCGCTCTCACCAATGGCGCCTGCAATAAGGTTTTTCGACAAGGGTGAAGCCATCAGGAGACTTACCGATATGGAACCAGCCGATTCTCCGGCAATGGTAACCTTCGATGGGTCGCCTCCGAAAGCGGCAATGTTCTTTTTAACCCATTGAAGGGCAGCAACCTGATCAAGCAATCCATAGTTACCGGAAGCTTTATAAGGCGATTCAGCGCTCAGCTCCGGGTGGGCCAGAAATCCAAAAATGCCGAGCCGGTAATTGGCGGTTACCACCACAATCCCTTTTCTGGCCATGCTTTCTCCGTCGTAACGGAATTCAGATCCATCACCGGCCACAAATCCGCCACCATAAAAATAAACCAGTACCGGTAGCCCTTTGGTATTCCTTTTGGCAGGCGTCCAAACATTCAGGTACAGGCAATCCTCGCTTAACCCGTCGGAGCGGGACTTCATGTCACCGAAAACAATGGCCTGTATGGGCCGGGGACCGAATTTCTTGGTCATTTTCACCCCTTCCCAGTTATCCATGGGTTGAGGAGCCTTCCACCTTAGCTCGCCCACCGGGGGCTTGGCAAATGGCACACCGAAATATTTCTGGATTCCCGTTTTGGTATCATAGTTTCCTTCAATTATACCATTCGCTGTCGTTACCTGTAACGGGAAACCATTGTTTCCCTGAGAATTAGCTTTCTGGCTCATTACGAGCAGAAACAGGAATGAAAACAATGCGGTTGTAAAGAAGGAAAATGCCCTTGCGGTCTGT
>JAKAMP010000515.1 GCA_021812865.1 Bacteroidota bacterium
TTCAGGGACTGGGTCCCGGCTATGGCTTCCAAAGGTAATGTATTCGCGTCAAAATTATTAAGTCTGTTCCGGTACCCTTCACTCCAACACAACGGATTTCACCCTGAGTTCCCTGCCGCTTACCAGATCGGCCGAAAATTCCCCGCAGGAGGGGCACATCGACAGGCTTCCGGTCCCGTCGAAGGTTCGCCCGCAGGAATGACATTTGCAGACTACGGGTATCTCGTGGATGAAGAACTGTGCCGGTTCAACCAAAGTTCCTTTCACAGCGCTTTCCAGGGCGAAGATCAACGCCTCCTGCACAACCCCCGACGCCTGGCCCACTTCAACATGAACTTCCGTAACTGTGGCAGCTTGATTGGCCTCTGCCGTTTCACAGGCAATATCCACTATGCTCTGTGCTATTGAAAATTCGTGCATGGATGTACTTATTTTCGATTAAAACCAATCATTCACGTATATTATCTTTTGTAAATTCAGTGCCAATGGACTTTCTTCTTTCTGCTGCAACAGCCAGCTGTCCGAGTGCAATACCCCCGTCGTTTGAGGGCAACTTCCGCTGCAAATATATGTTAAGCCCGGAATTCCCGAAGGCGGGCAACAGGTTTTCCAGCAGGAACCGGTTCTGGAATGTTCCTCCACTGATTACCACCTTTCTGAGCCCCGTTTCATCGGCAATTTTCATCACGCTGTGGCTGATTATCTGAAGAATGGTGCGGTGAAATCTTGCTGAGATTTTAGAAGACCGCATGCCTGTGATGGTATCCTCAACGATTGCCCTGATGGCGGGTTCAAGGGAAATCAGACCCTGCTCAGTGATTGTCCAGGGATAATGCCCTTGCTCATTTGGATCGATGGCAGCCTCGAGTCGCATAGGCGCTTCCGCATGAAAAGACGATTCCACGCATATGCCTGTGATGGAGGCCACTGCATCGAACCAGCGGCCGGCGCTGCATGAAAGCGGACAATTTATATTACGGTCGATGCTTTCGATGATGATTCTCTTTTTCTTCGGATCGATTTTCCGGAGCCAGTCCAGGGGGAGTTCATCGATCTTCTTCCCATAAATTTTATATAACAGGCTGATGGCGATTCTCCAGGGTTCTTTGGTAACCGAATCTCCCCCCGGCAACGGAATATATTCCAGGTGTGCCCTGCGTTCAAACCCGAGGTAATCTGCCACCATGAATTCACTTCCCCAGATGGTTCCGTCGGCGCCATACCCTGTGCCATCGAAGGCAACGCCGATTACCTTTTCATTCAAGCCATGCTCAGCCATACAGGATGCCACATGGGCATGGTGATGTTGGATTTCAACAACGGGAATTCCCATATTTCTCGCAAAAGCTGAAGACAGATAATCGGGATGGAGATCGCAGGCTGCCAATACAGGATTGACCCTGAATAACCGTTTAAATCGATCCACTGATTCCAGGTAAAACTCATAAGTCTCGAAATTCTTCAGATCGCCAATATGCTGACTCAGGATAGCCTGTCGGTCCTTGCCTATGCAAAAAACATTATTGAGCTCAGCGCCTGCAGCAAAAATACTTTCGGCATCCGCATCGAGAAATACAGGTGAAGGAGCGTATCCTCTCGAACGCCTTATGATTCGAGGCTCCCCGTTGACCACCATGCTTACCGAATCGTCCACCCGGTTGTGTATTTCCCTGTTGTATGTGAGAACCGCATCGCTTATTCCTCCCAGTACTTCCAGCGCTTCACGGTTTCCGGTAACGATGGGCTCGTCGGAAAGATTTCCGCTGGTAAGCGCCACCACATCCTGTTTCAGTTTTTCGAATATCATGTAATGGATGGGCATATAAGGCAACATGGCGCCTACCGTTGGAAATCCTGAACATACGGAAGGAGCCAGCGGGCGGTTTAAGCGGAGAAGTACGATGGGCCTCTGCCAGCCCTGCATTTCTTTCATCTCATCCTTGCTCATTCCTGCATACCGGCCGGCAGCACTTATATCCCTAAACATCACAGCAAAGGGTTTCCCTTCCCGAAGCTTTGAATTCCTGAGCCTGTGTACTGCCTCTTCGTTCAGGGCATCGCACATCAGGAAGAAACCACCTATCCCCTTTACGGCGATAATTCCTCCCTGGTCAATCAATGTGGCCATCGATGTGAGAATTTCCTGCAGGTCATCGACCATACGGCCCTGTATATGTAACCGGTACCGGGGCCCGCAGGTATTACAGGCCACAGGCTGGGCATGAAACCGCCTGTCCTCTATATTGGTATATTCCGATCTGCAGGTGGAACACATCGAAAACTCATCCATGGTAGTGTGTTCCCGGTCGTACGGCAGATCCCTGATGATGCTGAAACGCGGTCCGCAATGGGTGCAGTTCACAAACGGGTAATCCAGGCGGTGGGCCTGGCGCTTCATATCGGCCAGGCATTCCGCGCATACGGCGATATCGGGACTCACCTGGGTGATCCCCGATGATGCCCCATCGCTTTTCTTAATAGCGAACCCGGCATAGGAATCCTTCTCCGACACCGCAATGCTGATGCTTTCGAGAGAGGAGGCTATGGGCGCCTGAGTTTGCAGACCGGAAAGGAAGGCATCGATGTTCTGCTGGTCACCTTGCAACCGGATGTAAACCCCATCGCTGGCGTTCTTCACCCAACCGTCAAGGGAATGGCCCTTCGCCAGGCGGTAAACGAAAGGCCTGAATCCAACACCCTGAACCAGACCTTTCACTTTTATCTCGACTGCTTTAC
>JAKAMP010000516.1 GCA_021812865.1 Bacteroidota bacterium
AGGAATCTGTTTCCAGAAGGATGGTGAAAGGAATCTTGTTCATGCCTTTCCATATCTGGTTTCCGTATTTCTTGTTGATCAATATGGCTTCACGGATGCGGATGCGATCGGCTTTGCGCATCGCGGCGAACGATTGTCCCCCTTGATTGGCCGTAACCAGGATCAGAAAAATGGCTGCAATGATTTTTTTCATTTCTTTTCTGAGCGATTTTCAGGCGAAACCTATCTATACCATATATATTTAGTGCAAGCGATTTTTATATGCTGAACCAGTGCATATACGCGCAGTTTCTGCAGATGTAGCATGTTGCTTTGCGCTGATTTGCCGAAGACAGGTCAAAGCGGGCCAACAAGCCGGTCATCAGGTATACTTCTTTCTTATAGAAATATTCATGCCCGCAAACCGTACACTGTAATTGCTTTCCCTTAATGTCAATGCAAACGGGGTCACTTTCTGAACTTTTAAAGAATTTCATACGGGTAAGATTGAAAATTTAGGATCAGTCAACGAGAGCCTGGTAAGCCAGTACCTGCATTTTCTGGCTGATGTCCCAGTGGTAAGACGGAAATCTCTGGGTCATGAATACGATGACCATGTCTTCTACCGGATCGATCAGAAATGTCGTACTGAAGTAACCTCCCCAGGAATAGCTGCCTGGTGAACTAAGAATTTTAGTACTCGCTTCCTCGTCGGTAATACCAAAACCAAGACCAAATGAATTCAGCTTGCCGGTCTGATTTTCGGTCATGAGTTCGATAGTTTTTCTGCCAAGGAATTGTTTCCCGTTATAGTTCCCATGATGGAGGAGCATGGTGCAGAATTTGGCATAATCAAGGGCAGTGGAAATTAATCCCGAACCACTCGAATAATATGTTTTTGCACCCATAATGGGATAATTATACCGTTCCTCGGTGGTGGGTGCGAGTCCGTTTTCAGTATCGGCATATACTGTAACCAGGCGGTCTTTCTGTGAATCATCAAGATAAAAATGAGTATTTTTCATACCCATAGGAACAAACAGTCTTTCTTCCAGGAATGCGTTGAGACTTTTACCTGAAAGCACTTCCACCAGGTATCCCAATACATCTACGCTCAGTCCATAGGTAAAGGCCTCGCCGGGTTCATGCAGCAGAGGCATTTTGGCCAGCTTTTTAATTTTATCTGCCAACACATCTTTTTTCAGTACAAAAGCATCGGGTATTCCTGCCTTATCGTATAATGGTTTGATATTCAGATTAATGAATCCATATCCGATGCCTGAAGTATGGGTCAGGAGCTGCCGGATCGTGATCGGTGATTTGGCCGGGTGGGCGGTGAAGGTTGAGTCCTTCAGGTTCACCTTATCTAGTACCACCGGGTCTTTGAATTCAGGGATGTATTTATATACCGGGTCGTCGAGCAGGAATTTTCCTTCCTCATACAACATCATTACGGCCACACTGGTGATGCATTTGCTCATGGAGGCAATTCTGAACAGATCATCGGTCTGCATCGGATCGGCTTTTTCCATATCGCGCATACCAAAACTCTTCTGGTAAACGATCTTCCCGTGACGGGAAATCAGGGCTACGGCGCCGGGAATCCATTTTTTCCGTACATATTCATTCATTACACTGTCGATCCTTGCCAGCCTTTCAGCTGAAAATCCCTGGGCTTGCGGTTTACCTGGTTTTAGGGCGTAAATTTTGGAGGTGACGATTTCCTGTCCGCCCTGCTGACAACCGACGAGGGTGAGCAATACGCAAATGAAAATCAGTTTGGCAGTTTTCATCCGGTGAGGCATTAGATGGTTTAATATGAAGGTAAATTACAAAAAAACAGGGAAATGATTCAGATTTTTATGGATTCCGTCAGGGATGGTCTTTTGTAGCGCCGAAGTTTCTTCCGAAATGAAAGGCAATGTCGATATCGGGGAGCAGATGCCATTGCTTTCCGAAGGGGTATAGTCCGTAGCAAAGCCGGTAACCTCCCTGCAACAAAATATGGGCCCCGGGTTTCCAAAGGAGGTTCAGCCTGTGTTCGAAAAAAAAGTTATCATGGGTACCCGGTATGATGAAATATTCGCTGGCGAGCAGGCACTCCAGTTTGCCAGGTACCGGGCAACGGTAATCGAGGGCCAGGTCGATCACCGGTTGGTGATAGAATACGGCTTCCCTGGGATAAATTACCGGCAGATCGATTCGGCTAAGCTGGTCAAGTTTGCCTGCACCCAAAGCGAAAATGATTCCCGCCTTTGCGGTTATCAGGGATTTGTCGGCAAACTCACCGGTAGTGATAATTCCGTTATACACCGAGGCCATCACAGGTATAGTGAATTGAGGTGAAATGAGCCCCCCGGCTCCAGCGGTGGTAAAAAGCCTCATTAGCGGAGTAGGGCAGGCAATCCGGTGTTCCGATGAAATCAGTATGCAGCCTGTCTGTTTCCAGCGGACTTTCACCATCACCTGGGGATCGGCAAAAATCAGGATGGGGTGGGCCGAAAGTTCAACCCGGTTGGACAGGCCAAAGCGCATGGGCTGGATGAGGCCGGATTCAAACTGGCCCCTGGGCACGGTAAATGCAGTGCGGTTTGACAGGAAAATGGCCGTATCGGGTAATTCCCGGGCGAAAAGCGGGCCTGTGCAGAGCAGCAGGAAAATGACAGACTGGTATAGGGCATGGCGTGTCATCGGTTTATTTGATTGGGAATGGCTGGATGGCAGAAAGCGGTGCATGGTCGG
>JAKAMP010000517.1:0-749 GCA_021812865.1 Bacteroidota bacterium
GTGGTGAAGCAGCAATACGAGCTGGGCGAGAGTCGCATGCTGGCCAAGGTCATGGCCGAAAATAAATATGCCTCCCTTTCCAATTCCCTGGCTATTTCAGCAGATGAAGAAAGTATGGCCGAGAACAGGCTCAGGCAGTTCATACTGCTTGAAGACAGCCTGGTTCCAGCTAATTCGGCGCTTGAGATGCTGCCATTGCCCGGAATGGCAGATTCAGTTCAGAATACGCCTGAAGTAATGCTGAAATATTATGAGCAGCAGGCTGCAGTGCAGAAATCAAAACTGAACATTGAGCGATCGAAGTTTTTCCCGGAAATCTATGCCGGATATTTCAACCAGGAGTTAGACATGGTTAAAGGCTTTTCCGGCTGGCAGGCAGGTTTATCATTCCCGCTGTGGTTTCTTCCGCGGCATGCAGCCGCCCGCCAGGCAAAGTATGACAGGCAGATGGCCCAGAATGAACTGGAATACCAGCAGTATAATCTGGTGAAAGCCACAGGGAACCTCCGATTGAAGATTTTAAACAGGCAGAAACAGGTAAACTATTACAAGCAATTTGCGCTCAAACAGGCAGACGTAATACTCTCCACGGCAAAAATACAGTTCCAGAAAGAGGAGATTGATTACCTGGAATACCTGCAGTCGTTTTCCACAGCCATGTCTGCCAAAAAGGAATACCTGCAGGTTCTGAGCGAATATAACCAAAGTGTACTTGATCTTGAATTCTATTTGCCATAATAAAATTGTGT
>JAKAMP010000517.1:759-2721 GCA_021812865.1 Bacteroidota bacterium
GATATTGATACTGTTAATAGGCTTCTCGCTCATTGCATGTGGCAAACGGCACCAGGGCATGCAAGGCGAGGGTCAGGCAAAAACTGACAGCAATTCCATTCACTTCACCACTGAACAGATTGACATGTCGGAAATCAAGCTGGGAAAAATGGAGAGAAGGATCCTCTCCCCGGTGGTGGAATGCCATGGGGTGATCCAGGTTCCGCCACAGGGGCTGGCATCGGTAAGTGCTCCTTACCAGGGTTTTGTGGAAGAGGCGAATTTCATGCCCGGTCAGTTTGTACAGAAGGGAAGTGTGCTGGCCGTGCTGAAACATGCCGACTACATCCAGCTCCAAATGGAATATCTTTCCCTGAAGGGGCAGCTCCAGTATTATTCGCAGGAGTATAAACGGCAGGGAGAGCTCACCCTGGACAATGCCTCCTCGATGAAAAAGATGCAGATGGCAGAATCGGACTATAAATCCAACGAAGCGCGTTTTATGGCATTGGGCAAGCAACTGAAATTTATCGGAATTGATCCTGATCAGTTGACGGTTGACAATATTACCTCCTCCATAAAGCTGTTGGCGCCGGTGAGCGGTTACATTACCCAGATCAATGCAAACCTGGGAAAATTTGTAGAGCCCCAGCAGGTGCTTTATGAAATGATCGATAACAGTCATATGCATCTGAATCTGAAAGTCTATGAGAAAGATGTATTTCGCCTGCACAAGAGCCAGAGCATACAATTCAGCTTGGTGGGACAAGGGAATAGGTATTTTACGGCAACCATTGAAACCGTAGGGCATAAGGTCGATGCAGATACCCGAACGATAGATGTACTGGCTCATATCCAAAGTCCGGAAGAAAGCATGATGCCTGGAATGTATGTGAATGCAACCATTGACCTGAGCCATGAACCGGTAGCCTGCCTTCCGGTCACCGCTTTGGTAAGGAAAGGATCCGATCATTACATCTTTTACAGCAAAGGAGATAATTTTGTCAGGCTAAGAATTGCAGTCGGTACAGAACAGAACGAGTACGTTCAGTTGTTGGATCTGCCCGATTCACTGACAAAGGAAGAATTTGTAATTAAAGGAGCCTATTATATAGCCGAAGCCATGGACAGGACCGGGAAATGACAACCTGTCACACAAGAATGTATAAATAAGTATCAGAAATACAAGCACATAAATAGCAACTTTCAGTTGAACTAAAATAGTTTTACCTTTGTTTCGTTTATAATATTACCAATTAAACCCAATATGGAAGAAAATATCAAACCCCAACCAACCCCGGCGCCGGCGCCGCAGAAGAAAAGTTCAACCGTATGGCTGATCATTTTAATTGTTGCGCTGGTTGCAGTATCGGGGTATTTGTTCACCCGGTTAAATCAGCAGAAGAAGCAGAACCAGCAGTACCTGGAAGTTCAGCAGTTGCTTGAAGACGAAAAGAATTCACTTACCGGCGAGCTGAAGGACCTGATGGAAGAATATGAATCCATGAAGACTACCAACGACAGCATGAACCAGAAGCTGGATATGCAACAGGGAAAGATCAAAAAGCTGCTGGCCATCAATGTCTCGAATCTCGAGAAGATCAAACTGTACAAGAAAGAACTGGTTACCCTGCGCGAAATCATGAAAAGCTACATTGTGCAGATCGATTCGCTGAACCAAAGGAACCAAACCCTTGTTTCTGAAAATATGGACGTGAAAGGGAAGCTTGATGATGCAAGGAAAACCAATACGGAGCTGACTCAACAGAAAGATGAATTGTCGAAAAAAGTAAACCAGGCATCTGTTCTGTCAGCTAAAAACATTCTGATTACCCCTCAGAACAAACGCAACAAGGAGAATATCAAGGTCAGCCGGGTGGTGAAAATTAAGGTGTGCTTTACCGTTCGAGAAAATTCCATCGTGCAGCCCGGACCAAAAACGGTTTATATACGCATTGCCCGTCCCGATGACCTAGATCGGAA
>JAKAMP010000518.1 GCA_021812865.1 Bacteroidota bacterium
CAGCCATGCATTTTCCTATTGAAGCACAGCGCGTGCTATACCTGTTGTTGTTCACAGGATTTGGCGTGTTTACCGCGTTGTTTCCTTTCCATACATGGGCGCCCGACGGACACTCCTCTGCGCCCACGGCAGCCTCGATGTTCCTTGCCGGTATTTCTATGAAACTTGGAGGATACGGAGCCTTACGCGTGGCCACTTACCTTATGCCCGATGCAGCGAAGGAACTCTCCTGGATTTTCATTATCCTGGCCTCCATCGCGATCCTTTATGGAGCTTTGGCCACCATGATGCAGAAAGACCTCAAATACATGAACGCATACTCGTCGGTAAGCCATTGTGGTTTCGTGATCCTGGGCATTGCCATGCTGACGCGCACTGCCATTATGGGCGCCGTGATGCAAATGGTTTCGCACGGGATCATGACAGCCCTCTTCTTTGCTGCCATCGGCATGATCTACGAGCGGGCGCATACCCGTATGGCCGATGAACTGGGCGGTATGCTGAAACAAATTCCCTTCATCGGTACTGCTTTCATTATCGCCGGTCTGTGTTCACTCGGCTTGCCCGGCTTCAGCGGATTCGTATCTGAAATGACCGTGTTTGTAGGCTCCTGGGAACATACAGGCATCTTCTACCGGATCGCCACCATCATTGCCACAGCTTCGATCGTAGTGACGGCTGTATACATTCTCCGTGCCGTGGGCCTCGCCATCTGGGGAACCATAAAAAACAAGGAACATGAAAAATTCCTCGACGCCAGCTGGAGTGAACGCGCTGCGTCTCTGCTTCTCATTGCCGGCATCGTGGTCATTGGTGTGTTCCCGTTTGTGCTGACCAACCTGATTTCAAACGATACCCTTCTCATTTTCAATAAACTCGTTGCACTGGCTTCGGCCAATTAATTGTTAATGATCGAACCATGAGTATTCAATATCTTTCCCTGCTGCGTTATGAGTGGATAATCACCCTGATTGTCCTGCTACTGATCATCTTTAAGCTGAATGATCTCGACCAGAAGTCCCGCACCTTCATGGGCATCATGCAGACCCTTCTGTTGCTGAACTTCCTGGCAGGATTGCTTCCCTTGGAGCAGGGGACGATATTCTCCGGTTTCTTCAGAACCACCGCCCTGATCAGCTGGGAAAAGAACATACTCAACCTCGGTTTGCTGCTCATTTCGCTGACCTCCGGGAAATGGGTTGCTGCCCAGGCAAACAAGGTCGAGTTCTATATCCTTCTCCTGGCCAGTATGCTGGGCGTGTTCACCATGCTGTCGAGCGGACATATCCTCACCCTGTACCTGGGGCTGGAAATGTCGACCATTCCTCTTGCAGCCCTGGCCAATTTCAACAGAAGCATGAAGAACTCGTCCGAGGCGGGACTGAAACTGATTCTTTCCTCAGCCTTCTCGACTGGCATTATGCTCTTCGGTATTTCACTCCTTTACGGAGCCACCGGAAACCTTGGTTTTGATTGGATCATCTCACACCTGCAGGTGAATGCACTCACTCTGCTCGCCTTTACCTTTATTTTGGCCGGATTTGCCTTCAAAATGTCCATCGTTCCTTTCCATCTCTGGACAGCCGATGTGTACGAAGGATCGCCTGTGCCCATCACCAACTACCTGTCGGTGATATCCAAAGGTTCGGTGATCTTCGTGTTCATCAGCATTCTTTACACGGTATTCGGTA
This sequence comes from Bacteroidota bacterium, assembly GCA_021812865.1. Taxonomy (GTDB): domain Bacteria; phylum Bacteroidota; class Bacteroidia; order Bacteroidales; family JAAYUG01; genus JAKAMP01. The sequence continues at coordinate 1,692 of JAKAMP010000518.1, forward strand.
GTATGAAAGAAGCCTGGCTGTTTGCCGTTTCCCTGCTCTCCATGCTCAGCATGACCATTGGTAACTTCTTTGCTATGCGGCAGATGAACATTAAGCGCCTGCTTGCCTTTTCTTCCATTACACAGGTTGGTTTCGTGCTGGTGGCTGTTGCGGGCGCTTCGAAAGCAGGCATGACAGCAGCCGTGTATTTTGTGCTTATTTACATGCTCAGCAATATCGCAGCCTTTGGAGTGGTTGGCGCTATTGCCGATTCAAAAGGGAAAGAGGATCTGAAATATTACAAGGGATTGTACAAATCCAATCCCTTTTATGCACTCATCCTCGCACTCAGTTTGTTTTCTCTGGCAGGCATTCCTCCCACCGCCGGATTTTTCGGAAAACTGTTTCTCCTGACCTCAGGCATTGGCAGCCGGATATACTTGCTGCTGGCCGTGGCCGCGATCAACCTGGTATTCTCCCTTTACAACTACCTGCGTGTGATCCGCATCATGTTCATGGATGAAGCCGAAGAACCCATGGGTGTGGTGGAAAAGAATCGCATCCTCAGCATAGCGCTGATCATTTGTATAGCAGGTATCCTGGTTATTGGCTTCATATCACCCATTTACGAATTTTTCGATTCCATCAGTATTTTCTGATAAGCTAAAGCATATGGCAATCAATCCACATCATATTGTAGAAGAACTGCACGGCATACGTTGTTCCATCGTTGAAAAAGGGGTATCCGGAGAAAGGGCCCAGTTTCTCAAGTCTATTTTAGAGAGTAGCGGATTCTCGGTAATTTCAGTAGCCGACGCAGAAGGGAAGGTCACGCTAGGTGTAACGAATATCGTGTTCAATCCCATGCATGCCCTGTATGGCCGTAAACTGAAGAATAATGAAGGGATGATCGTAACGCCTTCCATTTGGTATACCATGAAACCCAACGAAGGGTTTTACTGGGAATACAGGAAGTAAATTATGAAATACGTTTCTGATAAAGCTGATAGGCGTGCTGTTGTACATTATCATGCCAATATC
>JAKAMP010000519.1 GCA_021812865.1 Bacteroidota bacterium
CGCAAATACGGAAGCAGCAAGTTCGGGCTGGAACGCTTTGTGAACGGGTATCTCGACCTGATGTCGATCAGTTTTATTTCCCGTTTTGGCAAACGCCCCATGCATCTTTTCGGAACGCTGGGTACGCTCATGTTCTTCATTGGTTTCTTCCTGGCTGCTTTCCTGGGAATTGACAAACTGGTACACCTGCATCGCGGAGTGCTGGCGCCCCTGGTAACTACCAGTCCGTATTTCTATATTGCCCTGGTGACCATGATCATTGGTTCGCAACTCTTTCTGGCCGGGTTTCTCGGGGAACTGATTTCCAGGAATTCCTCCCAAAGAAATGAATACCTGGTAGAGAAGACTATCTGAGCCTGTTACTTCAGTGAATTTCACTGGCTAAAGCCCAACATGATGGATGTCATCCATTATATATGATTATTCGTCCTATAATTCTGGCCTGGTATCTTACTACCTTCTGTTTTACAAGTTGCAGAAGTGAACATCCTGTCGAAAAACAATTTCCCTGCGGCGACACTTCTGTGGTTGTTGAAAAGACCGACAGCCTGGCTGCTTTTCACAGGAATGCTATACTGGGGCGCGGGATAAATTTTGGCAATGCCCTGGAAGCTCCCAGTGAAGGGGAATGGGGACTGGTGATCCGGGAAAATTATGTCCGCGAAGTTGCCCTGGCTGGTTTTAACTCGGTGAGAATCCCCATCTGCTGGTCGGCCCATACAGGTATTGTGGCTCCCTATATCATCGATCCGTATTTTCTTGCCCGCATCGATACGGTACTAAACTGGTGCAGGAACAGTAATCTGGCGGTAATCCTTACCATGCACCATTTCAATGAATTCTACAATCAACCTGATAATTTTCGATACCGCAGTATGTTTTTCTCTGTATGGAAACAGGTATGTTCACATTACCGCAAAACTGACCCTGATTCCTTGGTTTTCGAGGTACTGAACGAACCACACGATAACCTTACCGCTGAAAAATGGAATATTTTAATGCCTCAGATCATCGACACCCTCAGAGAAATTGATCCGTTCCGAACGCTCATCATCGACGTGCCCGATTATGGCTACCATGAATCAATCAGCAAACTCGTTATTCCGGACAGCGAAAGAAATGTAATTGTGAGTGTGAGGTATTACCTTCCATACCCCTTTACCCACCAGGGTGCGCACTGGGTTGAAGGCTCGAATGACTGGCTGGGAACCACCTGGAGGGCTACATCAGAACAGACTGCTACAGTAGCCCAGGATATGGCAAAAATTCGCATATGGGCTGACCAGCACAACAGACCCATTGCTGTGGGTGAATTCGGTTCCATCATCAATGCCGATTCGGCCAGCCGGCTGGTATGGACGGACTACGTTACCCGGGCCTTTGAATCGAATCATTTCAGCTGGAGCTACTTCGATTTCGGGGTGCTGTTCAGGGCTTACGATATTCAGAAAAATGCATGGCTGCCCGGTTTCCGGGTGGCGCTCATCCATTAACCTGTTTGAAATAGTGCTTAATCCCGCTTTCGCCCATTATTTTCCGGCAGGTAACTTCCTGGTCTGCCAAAAAATGCAATGCTTTTCAATCGGGATATCCGGGTCAGCAAGACAGGATGTTTATCAAAATGTTCCGGTTCCGGCGCAAGACAGCCACAGAATAATTGTCTATACCATGATACCTGACTTTATACCATGAAAACAACAAGGTTTCCTTTCAACAAAAGGCTGCAACTGATTTGTTCTGCAGTATTGTTTGTATTTGCCGCTACCGGCAGGCTAACCGGACAGACGCTTTCAACCGAAGCATATACCTGGAAGAATGTTCAGATTGTAGGCGGAGGGTTCGTTGACGGCATCGTTTTTCATCCCACTGCCAAAGGGGTGTGTTATTGCCGCACCGATATGGGCGGCGCCTATCGCCGGAACCCTGAAACCCTTCGCTGGGAACCGCTGCTCGACTGGCTGCCATACCGGGATGTGAACCTGATGGGTGTGGAAAGCATCGCACTCGATCCCTCCGACCCCAATAAGGTATACCTCGCTTGTGGAACCTATACTTTTCCCAATGTGCCCAACGGAGCTATCCTGCGGTCCGGTGACCGTGGCAAGACCTTCCGGCGAACCGATGTGCCCTTCAAAATGGGGGGTAACGAAGATGGGCGTGGAAACGGCGAGAGAATGGCCGTGGATCCCAACAATGGCAACGTGCTCTATATGGGTACCCGTCATGCCGGGCTTTGGAAAAGCACCGATGGCTCCGTAAGCTGGAGCAGGGTTGAAAATTTTCCGGATATCACAGAAGTGCCTCCGGCCGGTATGCAGAATAGGGACAGTATTAACCGCTGGATGCGAATGAACCAGGGCAGCGGCATCATCTTCGTGATCTTCGACCCTGCCAGCGGGAAAAAGGGGAAAGGCAGTTCCGTCATATATGCCGGCGTTTCGCTTATGAACAGGCCTAATATTTTCTGCAGCATGGACGGAGGACAAAGCTGGCAAGCGCTGACCGGTGGGCCGGAACAGTTTCGCCCTACGCATGCTGTGCTTTCGCCCGACGGAATTCTGTACGTTTCTTATGGAAATACTCCCGGGCCTTCCAGGATGACCGACGGGGCTGTTTGGAAATATGAACCCGAAGGGAAAAGATGGACCGACATCACCCCCGACAGGCCGGATCAGAAAACCAAAGCCTTTGGGTATGCCGCTGTGGC
>JAKAMP010000025.1 GCA_021812865.1 Bacteroidota bacterium
GCCAATTTAAATTCAGGGTAAATGAAATCGAAAGCAGGTTTAATCGCATTATTTCTGTTTGCACTGCTGCTTGGGTGCAAAAAGGACTGGGAAGATCATTTTACAAAAATTCCCGTATCAAGCAATGAGAATATGTGGGACGCCATGCAGGCCGACCCTGAGTTGACCCAGTTTGTAGGGTTTATCAAGGAGTTTCATTACGATACTTTATTCTCGGCGAACAACACATACAGTCTGTTCGCTCCTACAAATGATGCCTTCAATCAGTTTCTGACCAGCGATACATTTAATCTGTCCATACTGAATTACTTGATCAACCAAACGTATATTCAGTCGAACAACGTCCAGGGATCGCGTAAAGTGCTTACCCTGTCGAAGAAATATGCGCTGCTATTCAACCAAGGCCAAGGGCTCCAAATCGATGGCATTCCTGTGAACTTCGAAAGCCCTTTATTCAAAAACGGGAAATATTTTAAAATCGGAACGGTTGATGTTCCGCGTCCTAACCTCTATGAATACTTTTCCATGACTAACCCTGTTTTGAAAAAATACATAGACAGCCAGGATTCCATTGTGCTCGACAAGGCGCTTAGTAAACCCATTGGATTTGACGACAAGGGAAATACCATTTATGACTCTGTGACCTTTATTGATAACAAGTTCGAAGACAAGTACTTCCCTGTAAAGCATGAATCGCGATACAACACCGCCACTATTGTATTTCCTCAGGAGGTGGATTACGATAATGCTCTCACTCAGATGGCCATTTCTTTCAATTCACCGCTGTATCATGATTATAAAGATATTCCAATCGTATGGCAGAATGAAATCCTCATTCCCTATCTCTTGGAACATGGTGTATTTCCGAACCTTGTAGAACAAAGCTCGTTCAAGCTGACAGTACCCGGCGATACGGTTAAAATAAAGAACGTATTGGGCGACAGTATTGTGATCAATTATACACCTAAGGATAAAGCAATTTGCAGTAACGGCTATGCATACAATTACACCAATTTCACTATTCCTGATACGCTTTCCAAAGGTATAACCCGGAAGGAAGGTGAATCGCTCCTATACCCGATCGGTGTGAATCGCTTTGCATACCTGCCGGAAGTTCAAGTAACCAGTTCCCAGGCTTTCCAGCCCTTGAACCAATACATTCTGGGAGCCTCCAATGATTCCATTCTCAACGTAAACTTCCCGAAGGGATATAACGGAACCTACAGTATCACCTTCAATGTTCCCAATCTCTTCCCAAGAAAATATCAGATGATTGTCCGTACAAACGTGAACGAGGGTGGTATTTATAATATCTACGTGAATGGCGTGCTGATGAAGACCTTTGACTATTATTACTACGTGCTTAATGCCAACGTTTACACATCAGTAACCGGTAAACGCTATGCCACCAAGGGCGGGTTCAATATTTTCGACTGCTGGGTTACCGGATTGACAGAATACGGAAAAACCCAGGTCACGCTTGAATATGTAGGCCCTAGCGCCGTGCTCTACAACGGTCTGGTGATTGATTATATAAGTTTTGTACCCTATTAATGAGATAATCCGTTCAGAGCCCTAAACTTTTGATTACACCTTAACTGCCATCAGGAATGAAAAGCAAATCTTACAGATACATGTTCATCAATAGTTTTAAGGAACCATTCGCAAAGCAGGCTGATCATTGCACCCATGGAGCGGTCAACCGAAAGAGGAGTGTATTTTTCTCAGGCATTAAAATCCTGGTCGTGATATACCTGTTGCTTGGATATTCATTTATTGCCAGGTCGCAGGATTCGCTTGCGAACCAGAACGATACTATCCATATCGGCGGTGTTATCCTTTCAAACACGAATAAACCTGTTTCCGGAGTTTCGGTGAGCATTGAAGGATCCGTCAAGGAACCGGTTATTACTAATGACAAGGGAGAATTCAGCCTTATTGCACCTTCGGGAAAAAGCTGGATTATCATTTCCCCCACCGGTGATTTGAAAAAGAAACGAGTTTTTACTGATTACCGCAGGAATATAACCATTTACCTTACGCCTGCAGATATGCCTGGAGGAGATGACAGGATGACCGTTCTGTCGCAGAACATTGCCAGGAGAAATCTTGTGCCTGCCACTTCGGAACTCAGTCTGAACGAGCTCAGGCATAGTTCTGCCGTTACCATCGACAGATACATGGAAGGAAGAATCCCTGGACTATTTGCGGTAAGCCGTTCGGGAGAACCGGAAAGCGGAGCGTACCTGTTCCTGAGGGGAGTAAATTCAATCATTACCAACAGCCAGCCCCTCATCATTGTCGACGACATGCCCCTGCCCGATCAGAACCTGTTTGGCTCGAGCCTTGCCGGCTATGCTTATAACCAGCTTGTCGGGATCAACGTGATGGATATATCCAAGGTTACCGTGTTAAAAGACCCCAGCATTACTTCTGCATACGGATCAAAAGGATCTAATGGTGTTATCCTTATCGAAACCCTTAACCCAAGCGTTACCCAGACTACCATCGATCTTGATGTGCGCAGTGGGATCAATTTCAAACCAGCCCGTTTCATCCCCCAGTTGAATGCCAGCCAGCACAAAACGCTGATGAACGAAATACTCTTCTCTTCGGGCAACACCCTTGAACAGATCAAAGGCACGTACCCCGGGTTGTTCCAGACACCCGACAGCGCAGGGCATATTAATTACCAGCACAACACCAACTGGCAGGATCTCATCTACGACAATTCATTCTTTTCACAACTGAAACTGAATGTGAAGGGTGGAGATGAAATTGATAGGTATGGTTTGTCATTCGGATATAATTCCAACAAGGGAATCATTAAAAATACCGATTTCCAGGCCTATAACCTCAGGTTCGTCAGCAGGTTGAATATTTTTACCTGGCTGAAGATGAATGCCAGCGCCTCGTTGAATACCAACTCTGCCAACCTCAAAGAAGCCGGTTCGGTGGACGAAACCAGCCCGATTTTAGCATCACTGGCAAAGTCGCCCATGCTGAACCCATACCAGTATGACGACCAGGGAAGCCAGATCAATGTGCTTTCTGAAGTGAACGACCTGGGTGTAAGTAACCCTCTTGCCATTATCAATAACTACAGTGCATGGAACAATAATTACAATTTCATTGCCACGGTCAGTTTCTCTTCAACCATCAGGAAGAACCTGGTACTGAACACTAAATTCGGTATGGATTACAATGTTCTGCGGGAGCAGATTTTCATGCCGAACCACGGAATGGAGCACTATTATAACAATGAAGCCATCAATGTGGCCAAAGCTACGAACAACTACCTGAAATCTTTCTACAATAACACCTATGCCAGTTATACCAAGGCATTTACTCCTTCTCAAATATTTACTTCTGTTACAGGAATGAATATCCAGTCCAATGAGTATGAACTGAACTGGGGCCTCACAAAGAATGCCAATGCCAATGACCAGTACAGGGCGTTGCAGGATGGCCAGAATAACCTGAGGGAGATTGGCGGAGAAAACAGAAAATGGAACTGGATTTCCTATTATGAAAATGTTTCCTATTCAATTGACGATAAGTATTTCCTTATGGGAAGTGTTTCACTCGACGGATCATCCAGAGTGGGGAAAAACGCTTCCGATGCGATGAAAATAGGCAATTATCCCTTTGGTCTGTTCTATGGAGCAGGAGTGGCTTGGCGTTTGTCCAATGAACCGTTCCTGAGGAATAAATCATGGCTGGAAGATTTGAAACTGAGATTGTCTTATGGGAGATCGGGCAATGATGACATAGGCGAATCCACTGCCACCCGCTACTACAGGGCTATCAAATACCGTGAAGCGGTGGGTTTGTACCCAGCAGTATTTCCCAACGACGCCCTGGGATATGAGATGGTGAGCCAGCTCAATGCAGGTTTAGATATTGCACTCTGGGGCAGCCGCCTTACCTCAACCATTGATGTTTTTTCTTCCCAAACCACCAATATGCTGGCTTCAATGCCTATCGATCCTTACTTCGGCTATGACTTCCGTGCAGAGAATGCAGGTAAAATGAAAAATACAGGCTTCGAATTCAGCGCTACATGGAGAGTGGTTGACCGGAATCAGCTTAAATGGGATATGCAGCTGAATTTCACCACCCTGAAGAACAAGATTACCGATATTAAGGGAGGATCACTGGTGACCAGTGTGCTTGGAGCAGAAATTGTGAATCAGTCCGGAGCCCCTGCCAACAGTTATTACGGCTACGTATACGAAGGCGTTTATTCCACACAGGCCCAGGCCACCGCTGCAAAACTCGTAAACGACAAATACATGCCCTACCAGGCAGGCGATGCCATCTACAAAGATATCTCTGGTCCTAACGGTAAACCAGACAGTGTGATCAACAACTATGACAAAACTACGATAGGCTCTGCAATACCGAAAGGATTTGGCAGCTTCATCAATACGGTTTCGTATAAGAGGTGGTCGGTGAGCGTCATGGTGCAGTATGTTTTTGGCAACAAATTGTTCAATTACATGAGGTACAAGGACGAACAGATGACCAACCTGTATAACCAGAGCCAGAATGTGCTCAACCGGTGGGAATACGATGGTCAGGTAACGAATGTTCCCAGGGCGCTTTACAATGATCCAATGGGCAACTCTGCCTTCTCCACCCGCTGGATTGAAGACGGCTCCTATCTCAGGCTAAAATCGCTTTCTCTCAGTTATATGATTCCCGAGAAATTCCTTTCTTTCCGGAATGCCGAGTTTTATGTAACCGCAGAAAATATTCTGACCTTCAGCAAATACCTGGGCTATGACCCTGAATTTAGCTATTCCTATTCACAGATCAGCCAGGGGATTGACTACGGACAGACTCCCCAGGTGAGAAGATTCATGGCAGGTATAAAATTTGGATTGTAAATTATCTAAGACAAGATATATGTATATGAGCAGGTTTGTTAAAAGTCGTGCCGGAATAATTGCCGCTTTTTCCCTGATGATTGTTCTGGCTTCCTGTCAAAAGTTTTTCAACCCGAAGGAGGAGCTGAATCCAACGGAATCGCAGTTGTATAAAGACTGGAACGACTACAGGTCAGTAGAAATAGGGATGTACGGCCTGCAGCAACAGCTGGCCGAGCAATTGCTTATCCTTGGCGAACTGCGTGGCGATCTGCTCACCGTTACGCCGAATGCAGATGCCGATATGGTGGAAATAAACAATTTCACCATTTCTAAAAGCAATCGGTTTGCCTCTCCTACCAACTTTTTCAAGCTTATCGGTGCATGCAATAATCTCATCAGGGTTCTCAAAGTTAAGCATCCGGAGGTAATTGACCCGCAAAGCCCAGTCAATAATTACGACCGGTTATATGGTGAAGCCCTGTGTATGCGTGCCTGGGCTTATTTCAATGCGGTCAGGATATACGGGAAAGTGCCCTATATACCCGAGAACCTTTCCACTATCAGCGAGATTCAGGGTTTTCTCAATTCCGAGGGAACATTCGTGGATAGTATGTATATTGAATATGCGCCAGACGGCTACCATAACGATACGCTGTATAATCATACCATTTCCCTCACCAAGGAATACTATGATCAGAACATGGTAATCAACGTATTTTCCAGCCAGCTTGAAAATGAGGTAAAGGCTGTAGGGGTGAACCATGCCATCAACAACAATGACCAGACCTGGGAAGTAACCATTTGGAGCAACTGGTCTATGTACAGCCTGCTGGGACAAATGTACTTCACGCTGGGCGACCTGGTGAAAGCGCATTACTATTTCGATAAGATCATGAATAATACTACCGATAACCGACGCTATCAGATTGACAACTCCTTTGCGGACGGTAACTGGCGAAATATTTTCTCAGTTATTGATCCCAGGGAGGATATTTATACCATTTGGTTCAATAAGGCCTATTCACAGCAAAATCATTTCCAGGAATACTTCGAGCCTTTCAGCCCTCATAAATACATGCTTAAGCCTACCGATATCGCTATTATGAAATGGGAAAATATGTGGAGAAACCAGGTTCTCATCAGGAATGATGCTTATCCCAAGCAAACCCGTTTGGTATATCCAGGATTCCCGGGCGATTTTTACCGTGGATATGGAAGTTCCTATATATACTATAAAAACGGTAGCGTTATCTCCGGAAATGATTATGTGCAAATGCTTGAACTGAGGGCTAAAGGCGATGACCAGGCAGTCAACGCGATTATGCAGGACGCTGTTCCCGTGGTCTATAAATATTCCATCAACAAGAGCCTGTATGATGAGGATGCAAATTTCATTATCTACCGTGCTGCAAGCATCCATTTATATATGGCAGAGCTTTATAATTACTGGGCCTATGATAACAATGGCCGTATAACCACTACCCGCACCCTGTCACAGGGAATTATCAACGATGGAAGCGTTTATTACCCTGGAGTTTCATCTGTAAGGCCCCAGATTGGTGTGAGGGGACGTGTGGGATTTGGCGCCGGCACCGATGCGATCCCATTCCTGAACGTGGTATACCTGCACAATCCTTATACCAATGCCATCACGGGATATATCGACTATACAGGAAATGAAGTTGGCTTTCAGCACTGGGTGGAAGATCAGATCCTTGACGAACGCGCCCGCGAGCTCGCTTTCGAAGGAGAACGCTTCTATGACCTGATGCGCGTGGCTCAAAGAAGGGGCGACCCCTCCTACCTGGCAGCAAAGGTCTCGGCCAAATACCCCGAAGGACAAAAAGAACAGATATACAACTACCTTCTCGATGAGAACAATTGGTATATCCATTACTTCGACAATTAATCCTCAACCATAGAGATTTAAGCATAACAAAAAGCAGGAGAACATCCTGCTTTTTTATTGTCCTGCCTGCCTAATGGATTCTCTGTGGGCCAGAATGCTCGGAATAATTCTCCCAATTTGGAATATTAACGGTCCACACTCCTTACCGGATCAATAAAGCGCCACATTCACATCCGGGCGATATAACCACCCGAGCATCATAGAAAAGACTGGGAAATACAAATAGGGAATCCGGATAGGCTATTCTTTGACAAGCTTTTCTGTCTGGTTCAGGCTTCCGCTTTGCATATTGACGATGTATGTGCCGGAAGTTAGAAAGGCAATTTTTACCTGCAGGAAGTTTTTTTCCGTAATTTGCTTATATACCTCCCTGCCTGCAAGGTCAGAAATGACCATGATATTTTTATGCTTGCCATCCGGGAAGGAACAATTCAGCAAATCGATCGCCGGATTCGGCCAGATTTTGATAGAAGGCTGCGGTTCATCCTGCACGCCCATAGCTTTATTCATAGACAGGTTAATTGATGTATCGGTAACCAGGTAGAAATCACCGTCCAGACCCGAATACCCCGATCTGCTGATGGAGTAATGATAGGTTGCCGGCACTGGCAACTGGCTAAAGGTTGCTAGTCCCAAGGCTCCTGTAACCAGGGAATCATTTTCAACCTTCACCACGGCATTATTCAGGGGAGCGGCGCCGTCGGTAAGCCAGATTTTAGCCGTGGCCAGCGACTGAGTCAAAACGATGGTTACCGAGGTGTCGACGTCAATCATCAGCGTGCCTGGTTGGGTTTGGTAGTCGGTCTTACTGGCCGTAAATTGCACTGTTCCTGCCGTGACCGATGAAGTAGCCGTACCCGAGGTGTTCGTGGTAACTGCAGTGCCTCCTATGCTAATATAAACACCTGGCAGCACGGTTGCGCGAATATTGCTTACTGTCTTTAAATTTACCTTAAAAAGCCTGGGTATGAGGAAAATACTCAGCGTGGTATCGCTGTTTATGGCCATCTCCTGGGAAGGCAGAGAATTATATGCTCTATGGCTTGCAGAAAGAACAAACACTCCGGGGAGACCTGAAAAAAAAGCCTGACCGGAATTATCCGTCAGAACGGTATCCTGGTAAATAATCACCATACAACCAGGCACAGGCAACCCGGACTGCTTATCCTTTACCACAAGCTGTACATGGTATTGCTGGTAACTGTACGGATTTTTTTTTCGCTTTCCAAGCTGGTCCAGATAAAGTGATGCAGGAACAAGGTCTTGCCCGGTTCCGATCCCTTCCACGAAATCAACAGGGGAAGTGTTGTAATAGTAGCCATTAGCCATGCCTTCCAACGGAAAGATATTTACATTGTATGCCGGCCCCGAAGTACCAATGATGTAGCCGTTGCCAAACTGCCTTGAGTCGATAATGTAATTTTTCCCTGGATGATAGGCAAGTCCAGCAGTATTATAGAAAACGGATTGGGTAGAGGTGTATCCATGCACAGAACTGCTGCCATAGGGTCGATATACCGATTCGAGAAAGTCCCCGTTCAGGGTACAATGATCAAAAAGGTTTGCCATGCTCAGGTACATGTGAAAGTCGCTGGCATACCTCGGATTCTCCGAAAGGCAGTGGAGGATTACATTGCCGTTGCTGAAAGGGTACTTGAAATCGAAATTATGCCTGCCCTGGCTGGCATGGCTGTATTCGACAAGACAGTCGTTCGATTCCAGAATATACATATATCCGTTTCCTCCATCGCCTTTGTACTGGGGCTTCTGAAAGTAACAGGAATCCACGGTTACAAAACGGCATTGCTCCAACAACACTCCATTGGAAAGAAGCTGAACCGTATCGGGATTGCCCAAAGGCTGGTAGCTGTTCACATTCTTAATCCAGCCATTTAGGACACATCGCATATGTATGGCATGGGATGCATGTACCTCATATGCGCCTGTGCCGGCTACAGAATAGTCTTTATCCCCCCAGCCTGTGTTTGTATTGGCTGCATTTCCAATGGACAAATTCTCTATACCGCACTCCGAAAGATGTTTGTTAGCCAGGTATACCCTTGCCTGGTCGCGTGTTTTCAGGTAATACCGTGTTGGGGCATCTATTATGAGCAGGTTGTTCAGTACATCTACCGAATCGATGGTACGGAGAAATGCAACACCTTTGATATCCGCTGCTTTCCACTTGCCGGTCATGTTATGCTCATCTATGAAGGCTTCGGTCGGCGTTGAAGTGACCACCACCAGGTCGCCGGCATGAAAACCCGATACGGAAGCCACCGGAAGAATCCTGGTGGGGTTGAGCAAATCGATGGTTATATTGGTTTTCGTTGCAGATTCGTCAAACCAACTGGAAAGGCTGCCTTTGACCTGGATAATGTCCTTGTCCCTCATATTGGTCTGAGTGTTGAGGAGAAAGGTCAATCCCGTGCCGGCGCCGCGAAGTACGGCGCTGTCGTAGCTCATCTGCAGTATTGATGATGAACCGCCTATTGCGCCTATTCTGTATGTGCCAGATGGCAAGTACACCACTCCCCCACCCGCCTGGCCAACATCATCCAGCGCCTTCTGAATAATGGCAGTAACATCGGATGCGCCTGTATTATCGGCATTATAAGGAGACTGCGTAACGTCAATTGTATTCTTCGTGACCGCTGGTAAATCGGTTTCGCCCGCATGGTAGCCTGCATAGGAGAAATCGTGCAGGTATCGGTCCTCGCTGTCCCTGTAACCGGGAACCCAATTTTCAGGGTAGAGCGAACTTCTCCATGCCCTGCTGGTTCTGGCATTGGATGATTCGAGTTTCAGAACATTTTCGTCGGCGAAAACGGACTGAATATGGGCATTTGAGTTCTGCTGGGTAACCAGGTTGCTCCAGGACATGAAATAAGCCCATGGCGCATCGCCCTGCAGGCAGGGTTCCGGGTCGGGAATAGGTCCATTTTCACTCATGGCAATAAGCTTCTTCCCTCCGGTGAGCTTGTACAGCACATCGAAGGCGGCTTTCTGGTTTCCATACACATAATTTCCAGGGTATGAATCAAACCCAACAATGTCGACCTTATCATTGCCCGGATACCAGTCCGTTTCAGGTGTTGACCACACCCAGATCAGGTTGTGCAGATGATGGTAATTGGTGAGCCGGTCGTACATAATATCATACAATTTTTTGCATGCCTCGGGACCTTTGGCTCCCCACCAGAACCAGCCTCCACCAGCTTCGTGAAGGGGTCTCCATAGCACCGGAATCCCCGCATCCTGGAATTTTTTAAGCTGTATGGCAATATCATCAATATCACGCAGGATCAGCGAATCTTCGGGTGTGCCCGGGGTAACGGCTTTGGTGATATCGAAGGTAGTATACTGTGTGTAAAAGGTATTCGTACCAGCCGAACCACCTGTGGGCGAGCACCAGTGCCACTGGTAGGCAACAATACCCTTGCCTCCGGTGTTTTGGTACCAGCTGATCATGTTTTCCACCTCGCCGTTGTCCACTATGCCAAACACGTGCGTATTGTTCTCCCATTTATAAGGATACCCGGGGGTGTAATTCATCATTTCGCCGTTCCTGATCATAGGAGTATACCCTGCCACGGTTTTCAACTGGTCATAGTAATCTTCGGTTTGCCCGGAAATGATCCGGCTGCCAAACTGGTTATACAGGAAGCGGTAAAGCGCTATGGTGGTATCCATGGCCTGGGTATCGGTAAGGCGGGTGGTGATATCGAATACATTGGGCATAGCCGGGTATAGATCAAACCGGTCAATATCGGTCCAGCCCCAGTCCTTGATGATGGCAAAAGAGTTGATTCCCTTCTTCAGCAGGTAGCTTCCAGCTTCCACATAGGAAAAGGTGTCCGATCCTGCGAAATGCACTGAACCTGCCGGCTGGCCATTCACAGAGAGCTTCTGGTCTTTGTTACCGCTTTTCCCAATATAGCGGATCACGAGTTTGTACAAGCCGTCAGAAGGGACGTTTATACTTACCGTCACACTATCACCTGCAGTGTCAAACCCGGTTACATAGCCTGTTCCCGAATAGCCTGGGTAGGCACTGGCTTTGAATACCCCGCTCAATACTCCTCCTTCCGCTTCAGCCATGGCAACAGGGTAACCAAACTGCGTAGCGCTGAAATTTTCGCGATTCAAAACGATTGCTGTGATGGACAGAGGCGGCAGAAGCAGACTGGGCTTATTCCCTGTAACCTGCAGGGTTGATTTCACCAAGGCATTGCTGGTATGCGATACAAAGGTTTCCGAAGAAGGCAGGTTCGAAAGGGTATACACCGTATAGGAGCCGTCCTGCAGCGGGAAATCAACCAGGTTCAGATCGGCCTGCCTCGATTCGGTGAGATTGCGGTTAACGAGGAAGATCACCATGGAATCTTTCCCTGCCGATATGGTGGGATAGGCTGATACATTATACTCATCGGCAGAAACCGCATCCACGTAATTGGGCTTGCTGTACCGGCTGAACAGATGTAAAGCTTCGTACATGCCGGTATTCCAGCTCCAGGGCGTGAATATGGCAACATTCTGCCTGGCAAATTCGCCCAATATAGAACCATAGGTTACCGCAGAAACCGTGGGATTGACGGCGGTGAAGCCGGTTTCCGAAACCGAGAGTGCAACACCGTGGTTGGGTCCCATGTACTTCACGAGCCAGTCGTTGCAGCGTTTGAGAATATATTCCTTGTTCAGGGAGTTGTCCCAGCCTCCCGGGCCGGAATTCTTTACCCCGTTGGCATTGGGATACACATACGTGGTATCAAAGAATACCCTGGAAAGTTGCACCAGGTCAGATGCAGCCGTAGCCTCGGGGTAAAAATGAATATCAAGCACATCGAGCAATCGTATGCCTGTTGCCTGCTCTTCTTCTGCACAACGCATAATGAAGTATTCGAGCCAAACATAAGACTTCCCGTTGTAACTTATTTTGCCTCCGTTATAATTATACCATTGCCATTCGTTGGCCGGCACAGGTCCCATAAGCTTGATGCCCGGGAATTTTGCCCTCGCCAGTTTGGCCACAGCAAAGTATTTCTGCATGAAGGTTTCCGCATCGGGCTGAATGGGATAGACATC
>JAKAMP010000520.1 GCA_021812865.1 Bacteroidota bacterium
CTTATCCATTGCTGCGGTACTGGTCCATGATTCAATATTGGTACCACCCCAGGAAGAGTGTATAAGGCCGATGGGGACGTCCAGGTTTTTGTATAGATCCCTGCCGAAAAAATATCCCACTGCAGAGAAATCAGGTACAGTCTCGGGGGAACATTCCACCCATTCGCCCTGGTCAAGGTCTTTCAGCGGTGAATACCCAATCTTTTTGGCCACGGTAAAAAACCTGATCTTCGGATAATTTGCTGAGGCAGCCTCCTGTTCAGCATGATTTCCCTGTGACACCTTGAATTCCATGTTCGACTGCCCGCTGCATACCCATACTTCGCCAATCATTACGTTGCTGAATGTAATGGTATTCTTTCCCTTCACCGTCATCACAAAAGGTCCTCCGGCCTGAAGCGGATTCAGCTTTACCATCCATTTCCCGTCCTTCCCTGCTTTCACAACAGCCTTGTCTTTTCCAAGGATTACCGTTACCTTTTCTCCAGGATCTGCCCAGCCCCATACAGGGATAAGCTCATTTTGCTGAAGTACCATATTGCTGCCGAATATCCGGGCTGTTTTCACTTCTCCGTAAACCTGTCCATGCAAAATGAACAAGGAGAATAGAATTGTCATTGCAAATATCAGACGTTTCATAGTATAGGAAATATTGATGTATTCTAAGGATAAAGTTAACAATTTAAATCCTGATGATAAAAGTAAGCCCGGTGATCCACCGGGCGATATTAATATTGGGTTCAGATTGTTCTGCACTCAAATTTATTTTCAGAAACCAGAATATTGATAGTGTTTTCTTTAACCCTCCCGTGGAATTAACCCAGCTTCCCTTATACGCACAAACGTGCCACGAATACTTTCGATGCTCCGATAAAACTCAATATACCTTGGGAACGTAAGTATTTACATTTCGGGGAGGCCTTACATAGCCAACCTTATCCTCTCTTTTTGGTAGTTTAATCGGTTTATAGGGTATTTCCTGGTAAGGGACAAGCGATAGCAGGTGGCTAATGCAATTGAGCCTTGCCCTTTTCTTGTCGTCCGCTTCTACCACATGCCAGGGACAGTCTTTTGTATCGGTATAGGCAAACATCTTATCTTTAGCCATGGAATATTCAACCCATCGTTTGCGTGATTCCAGGTCCATAGGGCTGATTTTCCAGTGTTTGGTAGGATCGTTTATCCTTGCCTGAAAACGCTTTTCCTGTTCCTCATCGCTCACCGAAAACCAATATTTAATGACGATAATCCCCGAACGGATCAGCATTCTTTCAAATTCAGGACAGGATCTCAGAAATTCCTCATATTCGGCATCTTTGCAGAAGCCCATTACATGCTCAACTCCGGCCCGGTTATACCAGCTTCTGTCGAATAAAACCATTTCGCCTGCAGCAGGAAGATGCGGAACATAACGCTGGAAATACCATTGGGTCTTCTCCCTTTCGGTAGGTACCCCAAGGGCAACAACCCTTGCATAGCGGGGATTCAGAGTCTGGGTAATGCATTTTATTGCTCCGCCTTTCCCGGCGGCATCGCGCCCTTCGAAAAGAATCACCACTTTCAGACCTTCCTTCCTGATCCATTCCTGCAGCTTATTGAGTTCTATCTGCAGCTTTGTGAGCTCCTTGAAAAAAAATTTCTTGTTGATTTTTTTTGCTTGCTTTACAGGTTCTGCAGCTTCTTCCGATGACTTCATGGAGTCAATCGCTTCCCTGACTTCAGGTTCCAGCGCTTTTTCATGAGTGTGCTTCTTATTCTTTTTGTCCTTTTTGTGTTTTTCTTCTTTCATGGGATGCATATTTAGAAGTGAGTAAAGGTGATCATTCAACCCTTTCACATTAAAGGTAGGATAAAATATTTACATATGCTCATGATGGGTGAAATCCAATGCCTCTATGCTTTACAAAAGAAAAAGCAGACCTGCATTGCTGTATGTCTGCCGTTTCTATATAAAACTATGGTATAATTTTCGGTCTGAATAAAGGTTTATTTCAGCACTCCAAGTTCCTTTCCTATTTTGGTGAAAGCGGCAATGGCTTTGTCGAGGTGCTCCGGTTCATGGGCAGCAGAAATCTGTACCCTGATTCTGGCCTGTCCTTTCGGGACAACAGGATAATAGAACCCGATTACATAAATGCCTTCCTCCAGCAACCTGGCTGCGAAATCCTGTGACAGTTTAGCATCGTAAAGCATGATAGCCACGATGGCCGACTGCGTAGGTTTGATATCGAAACCTGCCTTGATGATTTTCCCGCTGAAATAAGCGGTATTTTTATGCAGTTTATCCTGCAGATGATTGGTACGGTCCATCATGTCGAACATACGGATACCGGCATTAACCACCATGGGAGGGATAGAATTGGAGAAGAGGTAAGGCCTTGAGCGTTGTCTCAGCATTTCGATGATTTCCTTTTTCCCGGTGGTGAAGCCGCCGATAGCGCCACCGAATGCTTTACCAAGGGTCCCGGTAATGATATCCACTTTCCCTCTGAGGTTGAACAGTTCGGTAACTCCTCTTCCTGTTTGTCCAACCACGCCGGCTGAATGTGATTCGTCAACCATTACAAGGGCATTGTACTTTTCTGCCAGGGCAACGATCTTGTCCAGCGGGGCAACATTGCCATCCATGGAAAACACGCCATCGGTAACGATCAGTCGGAAACGCTGAGCCTGGGCTGCCTTGAGTTGTTCTTCAAGATCCTTCAT
>JAKAMP010000521.1 GCA_021812865.1 Bacteroidota bacterium
CTGAATGACGCCAGGAATCTGCTGATTAGCCTTGGAAATGCATAGGACTCAAGTTCGTCAAGGGGTATACAAATAGTTCTGCCTGTCATTTTTACGGCTGAGCCTGCCAGTTGCAAAATATAAAAACGAGCATGGATCACCTGGTGGGTAAGCACATGCCTGTATGAAGCCCGGGCAGTTACATTGAATCTTGAGGAGGGCAGTAAGGCAGCAAACTCAGGTGTGGCAAACAATTCTTTTTCAGGAGTATCTATTGCGGTTTCAATCAGGGGAAATTCATAGAGTGAATTCCAGATATCTTTTCCTTTTCGCCTGGAGATAAACGTTTTATCCAGGAGAATCATCACCAGGTAATGAAAATACCTTTCTTGCGCCTCCTTTTTTCGTTTTTTTACAGGAAGAATCTGCTGTTGGTTATGCATGAAGGCATAGCAACCTTTCTGGAGCGGGCATTGACCGCATTGGGGATTTTTTGGTTTGCAGCACAAGGCCCCTATTTCCATCATGGCCTGGTTGAACAGGGCAGGCTGTTTCCTGTCCATGAGCCCCTGCAGTTCTTTCCGGATGTTCTTTTTCACTGCAGCCTCTTCAACGGGCTTGTTCAGACCAGTATAACGGGTAAAAAACCTGAGTACATTCCCGTCGACCACTGGAACGGCTTCTCCGAATGCTATGGAGGCTATGGCAGCCGCAGTGTATTCTCCTATTCCTTTTAATTTCAGTAATTCCGTATAGGTTCCGGGAAATACCCCATTCTGTTCTGCAGATATATATTTCGCGGTGGCATGCATATTACAAGCTCGCGAATAGTAGCCCAGTCCCTGCCAAAGTTTCATCACCTGATCCTCGCTTGCTGCTGCAAGGGTATGTATGTCGGGGAAGGCCTCAAGAAGGCGGTAATAATAATCAATACCTTGCGCTACGCGTGTTTGCTGAAGAATGATCTCCGACAACCATATGGCATAGGGAGCAGATGTTTCTCTCCAGGGCAAATCCCTCTTGTTGAGTTTGTACCATGTGATCAGTGCCTGGCTGAATTCTGTGTTCTTTTTCAGTTTCATATTCAAAAATAGTTCACCAGTACGACCCTAATCTGCATAGTATCAGCCATATTATTGGTATACATAGGGAGAGTAAAATGCATTTGTCAAAAATCTCTTGCGAAAGTAAAATTAATAGACTGCATATTTCCATAAATTCAGAAATCTCTTATATATTTGCACCTTGGAATTTGAAACCTATTGTAAACAATTGATAATTAAAGATTTTTAACAATGACTAAGGCAGATATCGTAAACGAGATTTCCAAGAACACTGGAATCGAAAAGGTAACTGTTCAGAAAACAGTTGAAGCTTTCATGGAAACAGTGAAAGATTCGTTAGTTAAGGATAAGAATGTTTATCTGAGAGGCTTCGGCAGCTTTGTGGTGAAGAAAAGGGCCAAAAAAACGGCCAGGAATATTTCGAAGAACACTACGATTATCATTCCTGAGCATAACATTCCGGCTTTCAAGCCTTCCAAGACCTTTGTAAACAAGGTGAAAGCCAACGTAAAGTAATATTCAGTTAAAGAGTTTTATCATGCCCAGCGGAAAAAAGAGAAAAAGACATAAAATGTCGACGCACAAACGTAAAAAACGTTTGCGCAAGAACAGACATAAAAAGAAAAACAGGTAAATCATTTAGCCTGTGTACAATGTTTTGGGACAGACCTAAGGTTCCTCGGCGGACTTTAGGTTTGTTCTGTTTATATTTATGCTATTGTATTCTTTTATTAATCCCGAGACATCGTGAGTAATGAATTAGTAATCGATGTGTCTTCCTCGGAGATATCCATTGCCTTACTTGAAGACAAGAGGCTGGTTGAGCTGAACAAGGAAAGGAACGATGTTCGCTTTTCTGTCGGCGATATCTATCTTGGGAAGATCAAGAGGGTGATGCCCGGGTTGAATGCTGCTTTTGTTGATGTAGGATACGAGAAAGATGCATTTTTGCATTATCATGATCTTGGCCCGCAGTTTCTGACCCTTCAGAAATTTGTAAAAGGCGCCATGTCAGGCAAGGGGAAACCCATCCAGGTACAAAGGTTCAAGACGGAGAAGGATATTAACAAAGACGGGAAGATCAGCGATGTACTGGCCTCAGGCCAGGTAATTGCCGTGCAGATCACCAAGGAGCCCATTTCAACCAAAGGGCCGAGGCTTACTTCCGAAATATCCATCGCGGGAAGGAACCTGGTATTGATTCCTTTTTCCGAAAAGGTGTCTGTTTCCCAGAAAATTGAAAGTTTCGAAGAACGGGCGCGACTTAAAACCCTGCTTCTCAGTATTAAACCTAAAAACTTCGGCGTAATTGTCCGTACTGTGGCCGAATCGAAGAAGGTGGCCGAACTCGATACCGAACTGAGGGGACTGATCCGGAAATGGGAAAATGCCTTCGATCATCTCAGAGACGCCGTTCCTCCTCATATCATCCTCAGTGAGCTGAACCGTACATCGGCCATCCTCCGTGACATCCTCAACCCCTCCTTCAACCATATCCACGTCAACGACGAATCCATTTACAGGGACATCCGCGAGTACATCAACACCATTGCCCCCGAAAAGGAAAAAATATTAAGGCTGTACGAAGGGAAAGAAACTATATTTGAAAATTTCGGGGTAGACAAGCAGATCAAGTCGGCCTTCGGGAAAACGGTTTCTTTTA
>JAKAMP010000522.1 GCA_021812865.1 Bacteroidota bacterium
TTCCCTGACGATAGAGACTACCGACCGCTTCAACAGGCGTGTCTCTGACAACACCAAGGGCATTTCCTGCCATTTCGTGGATCCGGCCAATGAAAAAAATTATTACAGGGTCAAGCTTTTTGTCAATGATTCCACCCAGGCCGACCGGTACAGGCTGTACGACGACCAATACTATAACGGCGAAGAGACAGACATCCGCGCCGGGAATGCATCTCCGGGCGATTATGTAAGGGTTGAGCTGATCTCCATCGATAAAGCTACCTACGATTACTACCGCACCCTGTCGGACATCCTTCGCATCAATCCCTTCTTCGGCTCCACCCCGGCAAATCCCAATACCAACCTCTCAAACGGAGCCCTGGGCTATTTCGCGGCCATGGCCATCGACACCAGGACCATGGTGATACCGTTGAAACCCTGAGTCTGTACCTGATATCAGGAAAGTTCATTCAATGGTCAAACCCTGGTCAATCCATAGTCATGCAATCGTGAGTTCTTTCCTTTTGATAAAATTTGCCAACAGCTAAAAGCAAACAGCCAACTGCTTTGAACAATATCCTTTCAGGTTCCGATTTTTATACAATAGTTGTATACTTGTGCAAGTTAGATTTTGCTATTTATTCCATTTTATCTGGCGTTTGCAATTTGGCATTTCTTCCCTTACCTTTAAATGCCAATCATCAGCAAAACCTCAGGCCATGAAAAAAATCATCCTGCCCTTTTTGATACTCCTGGTAACTGTTTCCCTTGCGGCCCAGAATCAGCCCGAATTCAAAAACATACTTTACGGTGTGGCCTATTATCATGAATATATGCCCTACGACCGGCTCGATAAGGATATTCAATTGATGAAGGACGCTGGAATCACAGTGGTGAGGCTTGGCGAATCCACCTGGAGCCTGTTTGAACCGGAGGAGGGAAAGTTTGAATTTGCATGGATGGATCGCATCATCGATGGTATGCAGAAGGCCGGCATCAAAGTGATCCTTGGTACTCCCACCTATTCCATCCCGGCCTGGCTGTATCACAAGCATCCAGAAATACTGGTCGATTACCTCAATGATACGCATGCACATTACGGTATCCGCCAGAACATGGACATTGTTAGCCCTGCGTTTCGCTTTTATGCTGAACGCATTATCCGGAAGATGATGGAACATTATGCCAAAAATCCGGCCATCATAGGGTACCAGGTGGACAATGAAACCACCACTTACGGAGCGGCAAACCGGGATTTTTTCCTGGGCTTTGTCGATTATATGAAACAACACTATATCAATACCGATACCCTGAACAAACGCTGGGGTCTCCAGTACTGGGGGATGACCCTGAACGGCTGGGATGAGTTCCCCACCCGGGATGGCGCCACGAATCCCGGGTACAAGCTCGAATGGGAAAGGTACGGCCAGCAGGTGGTGGCCGATTACCTGAGCTGGCAGGCATCCATCATCCGGGAGTACAGGCGACCTGACCAGTTCATCACGCACGACTTTATGCCCCTGCATGCCGGTCAGAATTATGTATTGTGCAACCGGTTGCTCGACTTCCCTGCGCTGAATGTGTACCATAATGTTCAGGATGGTTTGAAAGGAGAAGACCTTGGCATAGCCGACGATTACACCCGCTCGGTCAACCGGAACAACTTCATCATCACGGAAACCAACGCCCAGACCATTGGCTGGGATTCAAAATGGCAGACCCCTCCCTATGATGGGCAGATCAGGCTGTGCGTTTACTCGCATCTGTCTTCGGGCGCCAATATGGTGGAATACTGGCACTGGCATTCCATCCATTACGGACAGGAAACATACTGGAAAGGGGTGCTCGGGCATGACCTGCAACCGAACCGGATATACCGGGAAGTGAGCCGCACAGCCCACGAACTGCAGAAGATCGGCCCGGAACTGGTGAACCTGAAGATTCGCAACCAGGTAGGCATATTGTACAGTATGGACTCCCGCCATGCCTTGAAATTTATGCCTTACAAAGATGGCGACGGCTACATGGATATTGTAAAACAATGTTATACCGCCTTGTTCAGAAACAATGTAGGCACCGATTTTATCTTTACCGAAAAACCTATATTGTCTGATTACAAACTGGTGATCATTCCTCCGCTGTACATTGCCACCGACTCCTTGCTGCAGGCCATTTCCGATTATGTAAAAAATGGCGGACATGTGATCATGTTTTTCAAGAGCGGGTTCTGCAACCAGTATTCCACGGTGCGCTGGCAAATGATGCCCGGCATACTGAAAGAAGCATGCGGGTTCACCTACCAGGAATTCTCATCCATCGCCAGCCTGCCACTCAAGGATGACCCTTTCGGTGTAGGCAAAGAAAACAATACCGTATCGTCCTGGTCTGAATTCATTTTGCCTGGAACAGCCACCGCACTGGCCTATTACGATCACCCGTTTTTCGGAAAATATCCTGCCATCACCGCCAATTCCTATGGCAAAGGAAAGCTAATCTATGTGGGCACTGCACCATCCGATGCCATCACCGCTAAACTGATCATGGATGAAATAAAGTCCATGGGACTTGAAACCCCTGACCAGCTTACGCCCTATCCCATCGTAGTGCATATGGGCAGGAATGATGCAGGAAAAACTGTGCGATATTACCTGAATTATTCCGGGGAGGAAAAGAAGGTTAAATATCCCTATGCAAAGGGAACAGAGATTTTAAGCAAAACATCCCTG
>JAKAMP010000523.1 GCA_021812865.1 Bacteroidota bacterium
GAGTTACCGTTCTTGAGGTTGCTGATCAGCCTGCTTGTATCCTCCTCCCGGTTACAGAAATATTGAGGGCTAAGATAACCTCACCGGAAATGGATTTTCAGGTAGCGAATGCTTCATATTCAATGAATTGAATATGCAATATCTATGGCAAATATTTCAACTTACAAAATGTAACTTACAAAATGTAACTTACAAAATGTAACATGCACGAAAGGCTTTATTTTATTGATCTTTCAATGCTTTATTTTTTGAGACCTGTGGTTCCGAAATGATAAAATCACTCCTGCTCTGATCTTGTTCTACTGGTAAGAATAGATCCTGAACCTTTGTATTTTAAAGTTTCCCACAGGTATGCGCAGGTGGCGGCCCTGGTGGGTCTGGTCTCCGTTCAGGTAAAGTGTAGGTTCCCATTTGCCCAGAACAAATCGGCCTTCCTCGTCGCTCAGGATGCCTGCATGGCCCAGGCTGTTGTCAGCCGGCTTCACGGTCACTACAACGCCCGAACCTGCCATATAATATTCATCCTCGCTGGTCTGCAGGATTATTGCAGCTGTGATGGGCCATTCGTCCGCTTTTGCCTCAGGTGACCAGCCTAAGGTGTAATCATGTCTGAAGGTGAAGGTGTATCTGCCCAGGGTTAGTGTGGTATCAGGATGGTCTTTGCTGAGCAGCACGCCTTCCATTCTGCCATTGCCCTGGCATGAGCTGATCAGTGGCGCCAGCTGGTTGAGGAGCCCGTAAATCTTTCCAAGTGGCTCGTCGCCTGGTTTGGCAACCGATTCGATGGAAAATGGAGAAAAGCCCAGCGCCTGGTAATGCCCTATGGCAAACAGTGCTTTAAAGGCGGCCGTCTGGTCAAAGCGGTGCTCGGGTATAAACAGGGGATCGCCCTGGCTGGTATACAGATCGGCCCAGTGCCTGAAATCCGGGAAATAAATATCCGGTGCCAGGAAGTTGATCGAGGGAGCTCCCGCTTTCCATATATCCATCAGGTGGGGCAGGGGACCGGCGCTCGGATACCCGATGCCCGGCTCACGCCCTGGCCTGTTTAGGGCTGCATTCACATACATGGGCAGAGAATACGCTTTTTTGCCTGCTTCTGCAATGGCATTGGAATATACGGCATAGTGCCAGGCCATAAAGATTTCATCGGTGAGGGCGCTCTTTCCAAAAATATCCTCCCAGGTTCCGGTAGTTCTGAATCCGTTCTCCTTCCATGCCTGCAATACCCGGGGCATGAGCTTATCCCTGTTCGCCTGAAGATACGTAATCAGCGCCTGAGGTACGGCCGTGTTAAAGGCCAGGTTTGCCAGGGGATGGTAATCCCTCGCCGTTGGCAGCATCCCCATCTCGTTTTCCACCTGCACCAGAATCACGGTATGCTGGTTTCCATCGAACTCCCTGGTGAAGTTCAGCAGGTGAACGAATGCATTTTTATCGGCCTGGAGGTTCTGCGGACTGAAAGCAGTGAGAATTTCCTGGCTTCGTCCCTGGTCATCCCTGATCCGTGGGTATTTTTCTTCGTTCAGTTTGATCCATGCCGGCGCGTAGCACGACATGCTGTTCTTCCATGAACCAAACCACAGGTAAACTATTCTGAGATTGTTTTTCCTCGCTTCGGTGATGAGGTTGCGGATAAGGGTAAAATCGAATTGTCCCTCCTGTGGCTCGATCAGTTCCCAGTAAACCGGAACAAGCAGGGTATTCAGGTGCATCTCTTTTACTTTCTCCCACACAGGTTGCATGTACTCCATGGTGCTGGCGGAAGAATTGCCCAATTCCCCTCCGAGCATGATGAAGGGTTTGCCATCGACCACCAGTTGGGTGGCATTGCCCTTCTTCCGCAGAAATGGAACTTCATCCTGTCCGTATCCTCCCGTAAACAAAGTGAGGCTAAGGAAGAAAAGCAGGGATATGCGCAATGGTTTCATACCGACAGTGTTATGGTCACATGAAGATACAATGTTTTCCCCGATTCTGTTTTCTTCGGTTCTAAGGCGTAACATTCAATATTCCCCTGAGGCGGATATCCTTGCACGATGCGCCTATCATGATACGGAAATCGCCTGGCTCGACCACTTTCTTCATTTCCTTATTGAGCATCGAAAGCATTTCACGATTGATCACAAAACTTACCTTGGCAGATTCTCCTTTTTTCAGGTGTATGCGCCTGAATCCTTTCAGTTCAATGACCGGCCGCGCCACCGATGCAAATTCATCGTGTATATAAAGTTGCACTACCTCATCCCCGTCCATTCTGCCGGTATTGGTGATCCTGCAGCTTACCACGGAGGAATCGGATGCCGGCATTTTCTCTTTTTCGAGTTTCATATCCGAATATTCAAAGGTGGTATAGCTCATTCCGTATCCAAAAGGGAACAGGGGCTGGCCGGTGAGGTTCATGTAATCATCACCGCGGCCGGTGGGCTCATGGTTATACACCAGGGGCAGCTGACCTTCGAATACCGGGAAGGTAACGGGCAACCGGCCGGCAGGATTGTAGTCCCCGAACAGCACATTGGCCACGGCATCTCCGCCGTCTTCACCCGGGTACCACACATCGAGTACGGCAGGAATATTTTTCAGCCAATGGTCCATGGTAATGGCGCTGCCACCCACCAGTACCACCACTATCGGCTTTCCGGTTGCTGAAATGCGGCTGATAAGCTCTTCCTGTCGCCCGGGAAGGCTAAGGTACGCCCTG
>JAKAMP010000524.1 GCA_021812865.1 Bacteroidota bacterium
CCTGCTGGCGGAAGATTCGGTGAGGTTCATTTCATCCTACCTGCCAAATCTGTATAAGATCGTTCTGAAGCAGTCGAGGGAGTTTATGAAGGAAGCGCTTAATGAACACCAGAAAATGCTCAGGGCCCGTGGTAGGCCGAAGATACTGCTGGCCACTACCTATGAGGAAGCACTCAGTCTCTATGAACGATTCAAGTATAACCTGCTTGGCGTGATCTCTGATGTGAGCTTCAAAAAGCATCGCAAGGACATCGAAACCCGCGACGGGCTCGAGTTTTGTTCGCTGATCAAGTCGGAAGACAAAAACATGCCTGTACTGATGCAATCGTCAGATGTTTCCAATGAGCGGGCAGCGAAAGACCTGGGCGCCGGATTTATTTACAAGGGATCGAAAACTCTTTCCATTGAACTGAGAAACTTCGTGGTACGTAATTTCGGTTTCGGGGAATTCATTTTCCGCGATCCCGACACCCTGCAGGAAGTAGCCAGGGCGGCCGATCTGCAGGCATTACAGCACCTGATTCTGAAAATTCCTGACAATGTGCTGCAATACCATACGCGTCGGAATGAAATATCTAAATGGCTGAATGCCAGGGCTTTGTTTCCCATTGGACAAATGTTCAAGTTCCTGAGCGTGGACGATTTTCATTCTCTTCACGACATGCGCAACTTTATCTATGAATCCATTGCCAATTTCAGGATGAGCAAAGGAAGGGGAGTAATTGCCGAGTTTGATAAGGAAAGTTTCGATGAATACCTTATCTTCTCGAGAATAGGGGAGGGGTCGATTGGCGGAAAGGCGCGCGGACTGGCATTTCTCGACGCACTCATTAAAAAGCATAATCTCTTTTATAAATACGACAATGTAATTGTCACTATTCCCGGAACGGTGGTAATCGGAACGGATATCTTCGACGAGTTCATGGAAACCAACGAACTTCATAAGGTGGCCATGTCCGATCTGCCCGATGAGGAAATTCTCCAGCACTTCCTGAAGGCCCAGCTTTCCGGGAAGCTATACCAGGACCTGTATGCCCTGGTTTCGGCCCTGAGAAACCCTGTGGCCGTGCGATCGTCGAGTAAGCTGGAGGACAGCCATTACCAGCCATTTGCAGGTATTTATTCCACCTATATGGTTCCCCTGGTGGAAAACGATAAACCCCGCATGGTACGGATGATTACCGATGCCATCAAGAGCGTGTATGCCTCCGTGTTCTTCAGGAGTAGCAAGGCATATATGGCTGCCACATCGAATGTAATCGACGAGGAGAAAATGGGCATCATCATCCAGGAGGTTACGGGCAATCGCTATGGCAAGCGTTTCTATCCGACCATTTCAGGAGTGGCCCGGTCGATCAATTTTTACCCCATCAAACCCGAAAAACCCGAAGACGGCATCGTGAATGTAGCGTTTGGCCTGGGAAAATACATTGTCGACGGTGGCATCTCCCTGCGTTTCTCCCCACGCTATCCTAAGAAAATTCTCCAGCTCTCCTCCCCGGAAATGGCCATGCGCGACACACAGAAGATTTTCTACGCCCTCGATCTCTCCCTCGACGACTTCACCCCCACGGCCGACGACGGATTCAACCTGCTGCCCCTGCCCGTAAAGGAGGCCTCAACCGATTCGTCCCTGAAATATGTGGCTTCCACTTATGATGCTGAGAACCAGACCATCCGAGACGGGATCGGCGGCAAGGGCAGGAAGCTGATAACCTTCTCCTCCATCCTCAATCATAATGTCTTTCCTCTGGCCGAAATTGTTCAGAATATTCTCCAGATCGGGCAGCGTGAAATGAATAATCCCATTGAAATAGAATTTGCCATAAACCTCGATACCCCGCCCGATCAGCCCAAAGTGTTCAACGCCCTGCAGATCCGTCCTATTGTGCTGAGCGAACAGACTAAAAACATCGAGATCGATACTTACTCAAAGGAAAATACCATACTTTATTCGGAGGCTGCCCTTGGAAACGGCGTTTTCGAACACATGGCTGATTTTGTTTACGTGAAACCCAATGCTTTCAACGCCGCGAACAGCAAGGAAATTGCAGTTGCCCTCGAAAAACTGAATGATGAATTCAGGAAAACAGGTCGGAATTATGTACTCGTTGGCCCGGGTCGCTGGGGCTCCAGCGATCCATGGCTTGGCATTCCCATTAAGTGGGGACAGATATCCGAAGCCCGCATTATTGTTGAATCAGGGCTCGACCATTTTCGCATAGATCCAAGTCAGGGCACACATTTCTTCCAGAACCTGACCTCCTTCAGGGTTGGATATATGACCGTGAATCCATACCGGAATGATGGGTTCTATAATGTTGAATTCCTGGAATCTCTGCCAGCTACATATGAAGACAGCTTTATCAGACACGTTCACTTTGACCGGCCCATTATCATTAAGATCGACGGACGATCCAACAGGGGAATCATACTGAAGCCAATGATGAACAAGCCATCACCGGATGGAGGATATCTGCAATAGGGATGCCTGCTGTTTTACGATTGTGTTTCTAAACATAAAACACACACTCGGGTTAATGAATTGAAAATTAGTAATTTGTGGGTCTTTCGACTGTTCCCGGAATGAGGAAAATCATAATGCTTTATTTGGGGGATACAGGGCAACTCTTTACTTTTACGTCGTTAAAAATTAGATAATTACCTGCAGTAAATTGAACTTTTAAAGAAACGATAATAATTT
>JAKAMP010000525.1 GCA_021812865.1 Bacteroidota bacterium
AAAACCAGGTATTCGATGCCCTTTTTATTTCCAGCGATTCGATTCATGTATACCCGGCTTTCCTCTCGTACAGGAAAAACTATTCCGATCAGGCCATCTGCACGGCCTCCGGTTACCTCCATTATGTCAAAGATTCGGGCGCCTATGTGATCGGCTCCTATGAAAAGATTCACGATCCGGGAATACCCGGCAACCTGGTATCCCTGAACAGGAATAAATGCAGGCTTTCCGGGGAGGGCATCATGGACCTGGGCATAAATCTCGGAAAGGTAAAACTGTCCGAATCCGGTTCCTTTGTTGCCAACCTTGAAAAAAATAAACAGAACTTCGACCTTTTCCTCGCATTTGACTTTAAACTGGCCGAAAAAGCCATTCAGTTTATGACAGCCGATTTCGACAGTCTGCCGGGCCAGGGGGCAGTCGATCTTTCCAGCAAAAGACTCTGGAAGCAGATAGAATTATTTACAGGCAAGGAAAAGATGGCTAAAATGAAGGATGATATTGCCCTGTACGGTACTGTGAAGGAACTGCCTGTCGAATTACAGAAAATGCTTGTAATCAGTGATGTGAAAATGAGGTGGAATGACGAAATAAACGCGTATCAGTCCTATGGCAAGATCGGCATCAGCAACATCATGAACAGCAAGGTAAACAAGTATGTGGATGGCTATATAGAGATCGTAAAGAAGCGTAGCGGCGATATGTGCGATATTTACCTGAAATTGGATGATAAAAACTGGTATTACTTCGGATATACCCGAGGTGTAATGCAGACCTTGTCCAGCAACAGGCAATATATCGACGCCATTAAGGCTTTGAGTGTAGAGCAGCGCACCACCAAGGCAGAAAAAATTACAGAAGCTCCCTATACTTATATGCTCGCTTCCGATGTAAAATGGAATGAGTTCAGGCGCAAATACCAGAAAATAGTCAATGGAGAAAAGGTTCAGCCTCCCGATGAAAACAATAACGGCGAATAATTAACGCCTGGGTTTCTGGTAAACATCCAGTTCCTTTACCTTGCCC
Organism: Bacteroidota bacterium; assembly: GCA_021812865.1. Lineage (GTDB taxonomy): Bacteria > Bacteroidota > Bacteroidia > Bacteroidales > JAAYUG01 > JAKAMP01. The sequence goes on from JAKAMP010000525.1 coordinate 1,027, forward strand.
TCTTCTATGATGAACCTTACCGCCGTCTGCAGGGTATGAAATCCCGATTTTCCTGCTGCACCCGGATTGATATGCAGGAGATCCAGCTTCCGGTCGGGCATGACTTTCAAAATATGTGAATGTCCCGATATGAATAATCCCGGTTTTACCGCGAGCAGTTTTTCCCGCACACCCCGCTCATAATGCCTTGGATAACCGCCAATATGGGTGATGAAAACGGTGAGATGTTCAACGGTGAAAATCTGTATTTCAGGAAATTCTGTTCTTACCCGGTGATCATCGATATTTCCGTATACTGCCCTGAGGGGCCGGATGGCTTTCATCCGGTCTGCGACTTCAATTCCTCCGATATCCCCGGCATGCCATACCTCATTAGTTTCCTGAAAAAATTGAAGGATATCCTCGTCAAGAAATCCATGTGTGTCGGAGAGTAAACCTATTCTTGTCATAAAACAAATCTAAATTGCTAATTTGCAACAAAAATAATCATCAGCGGAAACATGCAGGTATTTTATGCCCCGGATATTCTAAACCGTTTGGTCCTTCCGGCGGAGGAGTCGGCGCATGCGATCAGGGTGCTGCGTCTGAGAAAGGGAGACCGGCTTCATATCCTTGACGGGGCCGGCAGTCTGTTTGAGGCCCGTCTTCTCGATGAAAACAGAGATTCTGCAGCTGTAGAAATAATCAAACACTGGCAGGAATACGAGCGAAGGCCCTATGTTCTGCATATGGCTGTTGCCCCTACCAAAAACACAGACCGGTTTGAGTATTTTATAGAAAAAGCTGTGGAGATAGGGGTGGACAGCATCATTCCAATCCTGTGTGAACATTCGGAGAAGATAAGGCTCAGACCTGACAGGCTGGAGAGAATCATTATCTCCGCCATGAAGCAGTCATACAACGCATTCAAACCGGTACTGCACGAGATAATTCCATTTACCGATGCTCTGAAACTTGCCAGGGGAGTGAAATCCATTGCCCACTGTGCACCGGGGAACAAGAAACACATACGGGATGTGGTTTCCGGTGAAAAAGAAATCTCCCTGTTTATCGGACCTGAGGGAGATTTCAGCGAGGGAGAAATCGGTGAAGCGCTGGCATGCGGTTTCGCTGCCATTACGCTTGGTCAATCACGTCTTCGCACGGAGACTGCGGGTGTGGTTGCCTGTTATGCGGTGAACATGATTTGCGGCGCTTAAATTCGTAATGTCGGGTTGTCCCGTTCAAAGATATTTCTGGAGACTTTATAGACCTCTGTATAAAAACACCGGGTGCATGTGAGTGTGGTGAACCGCTGATTATAGATATGCATCATCCCCATCCATGTATTCCCCGGGGCACGGAACTCACCGGTGCGGCATGTTCCATTGCCGCATTTGGAACAGGTAAATTGGAAACTGCTCATGGTCTGTTCGTTTAAATTAACTTTTTTTATGCGGTTTATGCCTTCCGGCCTTTTTCAAGGCCTGCTCGATGATCCATTCCAGTTGCCCATTGGTACTACGGAACTCATCGGCAGCCCACTTTTCGATCGCTTCGAATTTTACAGGATCAATGCGTAGGACGAAAGCTTTTTTTTCCGGCATGGGAGTGATCAGTTATGCAAAGTTCCGGCATTCACAATGGGCTGAGCAGGTTCATCCGAACATAGCACCAC
>JAKAMP010000526.1 GCA_021812865.1 Bacteroidota bacterium
CGGAGTGAAGGTCACCCTCGACGGCAGTGATTCCTATGATGCAGCAGGAAACCAGCTGACCTACCATTGGATTTTCCCATCGGGTATTTATGTTGCCGTTCCCGACTCTTCACGAATTTCATTTATTGCTCCCTCTCCTTCCAGGACCACCACCTACAGAATCATCCTTGTGGTGAACAATGGTGATCTTACTTCCGATCCCGATACCCTCCGGCTTACCGTACAGGGAACTCCGGTAATATTGAAAAGTGCACAAACAGCGGTACAGGTATATCCCAATCCATTCTCTTCCAACCTGAACGTTAAACTCTCTTCCGACTGGCAGGAGGAATCGAACGTGAGAATATTCAACGCCATCGGAGTCCTGGCACTGGAAAAGAAGATGAGTGGCTATGAGTACAACGTTGAAGTGTCAGAGCTGCCCGCCGGTATATATTTCCTGGAAATCAGGGATGGCAAAAACATCCTGAACCGGCGCCTGCTTAAAAAATAAATGACTTCACAAAACCCCTTTCCTCGCGGTAAGGGGTTTTTCATTTCCTTTTCTATATTCTCCAAGAGGGGGTACGGCCCATTCCTGCTTTAATTTTTCCCCCAGGTTCGCAAGGTATGCCGGTAAACATGCTGAAAGTTACCGGTTTTGAAAACCTTCCCTTTCATTACTGGATCTCCTTCACTACATTTGAATTTATTTCTTCAACCTTTTACCTGCTGCCTATGAAAGCAATTTATCCCTTCATACTGATTGTCTTGATGTTTTCCTGTACCACCAAAAAGCAGCCTGCAACAGTTGAAAAGAATACTTTTCCTGTGGCTGTAAACCAGGGCGATGTACAGTTCAACACCTGGTTTAACGGGGAAACCATGCGTCTTGACCTTTACCACAGTGGGAAAGCAAGCGAAGAGCAATTTGCCACCGACCAGGTGGTAGCCGATGGCCCCTGGGCTGGAAGCAAAACACAATTGATCGACAAGCTGGAACGTGGATTGTATTTCTTCGAAGTACTCGACCGGGAGACAAACACATTACTCTATTCAAGGGGATTTGCCAGCATCTTCGGGGAATGGCAGACGACCCCCGAGGCCGACACCGTTTGGGGAACCTTTCATGAATCCCTGCGTTTCCCCTGGCCCCTGAAACCTGTTACCGTGATTTTGAAGAAAAGAAACGCCAAAAATATCTTCGAAACCATTTGGTCCACCTCTGTTGATCCTGCCTCCCGCCAGGTGAACCGGGCTGAACTTCAGCATACCCAGAAGATCGATGAGATTGCCGTGAACGGACCTGCTGCGGAAAAAGTCGATATCGTGATCCTGGGAGACGGCTACGCAAAAAATGAAATGCAGAAATTTTTAAGCGATGCCCGCCGGCTTACTGCTTCCCTGCTGAAGGTCGAACCTTTCAAATCCAGGGCTGCCGATTTCAATTTCCGGGCGGTAGAGACCCCTGCCGAAAGCAGCGGCGTGTGCAAACCCCATCACAACGTATACAAACGAACCCCTCTTTCGGTGCATTACAGTAGTTTCGATTCGGAACGCTATGCATTGACATACGACAATAAGACGGTCCGCGACGTTGCCTCTGCCGTACCGTATGATTTCATGATTATTCTTATCAATGAAAAGACATACGGAGGAGGCGGTATTTATAACCTTTATACTACAGTTTCGGCCGATAACCTGTTCTCCGATTATATTATGGTACATGAACTCGGCCACCACATGGCCGCCCTGGCCGATGAGTATTATACTTCGTCCGTTTCATATGAAGCGCCCGATATCAGGGTTGAACCCTGGGAACCAAATATCACCGCGATGTTCGACAAGAAAAACCTGAAATGGAAAGACCTGGTTGAGCCATCCACTCCTCTCCCTACCCCCTGGAATAAGGAAGCCTTCGACGCATACGGATACAAGGTACAGAAAACCCGCGACAGCCTGCGTGCTGCCCAGGTCACTGAAAACATCATGGAGGCGCTTTTCACCAGCCAGCTCAACCAGGAAAACCGTTTCTTCGCGGAAGAAAAATACAAAGACCAGGTTGGCGCTTTTGAAGGCGCCGGATATGTGGCAAAAGGTTTGTACAGGCCGCAGGTCGACTGTATCATGTTCACCCGGCACATGAATTTCTGCAAGGTATGCCAGAGAAGCATCAGCCAGGTGATCGATGAATATGTAAGATAAACCTTTTTAATCCTGCCATCCATATGGATGCCCGCTTAAGGCACCTTTTCGCAGTGATGTTGCTTATCCTTCCCCAGGGTACAGCATTGCTATCACAGGCGAGGGTTGGTCTCGATGCCTGGTATAACCACGAAATCAGCAAAACCACCGGACAGTCTTATCACTACCTGTGGACCGATACAGCCATGAGTGGTTTTTCGCGCTGGGGAGAAATTTTCAGGTCGCAGGGGGCCGTAACGGAACAGGAAGAAAAGGCGCCAACCTCATCCACCTTCAATAAGCTTGACATTTATATTATCGTTGATCCCGACACCACCTCTGAGAATCCTTCTCCGCATTATATTACCAGTCGCGATGCCAGGATTATCGAACGATGGGTAAGAAAAGGAGGAGTGCTTGTGCTTATGGGCAATGACGCTCTGAATTGCGAATTTACACACCTGAACCGGCTTTCCGGAAGGTTCGGCATCCTTTTTAACCATGTAAAC
>JAKAMP010000527.1 GCA_021812865.1 Bacteroidota bacterium
GATTAACCCCTTCCACAATGGTCGGTGAAAAATACTTGTCCTCCTCCCTGTAATCCCCGCCTGCCACTACGCGCACTCCTTCAAGGTAAGCCTGCAGCCTTTTAAAATGCAAGCGGTTAATGATGCGCGAATAATCGGGACTGAGCGAGGGATCTTCGCCGAAAAACTTTGTGATCTGCTTTCTCATGGCATCGATAAGCCGGTCTTTTACCGATGCCGCTGCCAACACATAATCGGGAGCTACACAGGTTTGCCCTGCATTGATGAACTTGCCCCAAATGATCCTCTTTGCGGCCAGTTCAATGTCCGCATCCTCATCCACCAGGCAGGGACTTTTACCACCCAATTCCAGGCAAACAGGAGTCAGGTTCCGCGAAGCCATTTCCATTACAATTTTGCCCACCCTCGTGCTTCCAGTGAAAAAAATGAAATCAAATTTCTGCTGAAGCAGGTACTGGGCGGCATCCACTTCACCCTGCACCACAGTAATATATTCAGGCTGAAAGGTTTCACGGATCAGGGTTTCAAGAACCCGCCCCGAGTGCGGCGCCATTTCCGATGGCTTCAGGATGGCGCAGTTCCCCGCCGAAATAGCGCCCACCAGCGGAAGCAATACAATCTGCATGGGATAATTCCAGGTTCCCATAATCAGCACTTGCCCAAAGGGCTCCGTATAAATATAGCTTTTGCCGGGTAGGTGAACCAGAGGAGTGCGCACCCGCTTCCTTCTGTTCCATTTTTTCAGATGCTTGAGGTGATAATTCAACTCCTCCAGGACCAATCCCGTTTCCGTGGCATAGGCCTCGAATGCAGGCTTTCCCAGATCATCCTGCAGAGCTTTCTCAATCTCTGGTTCAAATTTCAGGATAGCATCCCGCAATTTCCTGAGCATTTCCTTGCGGAAAGAGACTTCCCGCGTTCTGCCCTGCCGGAAATATTCCCGCTGCCTGTTCAGAAGAGCTTCGATATGATTCATATGGTTTAATTTTTGTGACAAAAATAGATACGATTTGATTGAATTTCAAATATTTTAGCTATATTGGCATGCCATGGCAACCGATGACCAAATGATAGCAAGGTTTTCGATTTTTTTATTTTTCCTATTCCTTACTGTCACATCTTTTGGACAAACAGTATCCCGTTATGCCATTGCCGCCGCCGGTAATACGTTTTCTGCCTCCGGAATCACCATAGAATCGACAGTTGGACAAACCCCATTTCTAACTCTCTCCGCAAAGGATTTTTATCTTACCCAGGGATTTCAGCAACCCACCAAAAAGGACGCTCAGGATAATTCTCCCTGGAATTTCATAAAGCTGTTCCCGAACCCTGTGACTGACTACCTCACTATGATCCCCTGGACTACCGAATCTAAAAGCTTTACCATTAAAATCTTCAGCATGACAGGGTCAATGCTCAAAAATATTATCGCCCCGAATCTCCCGCCACGTACCGCATATTTGATCGACTTCACCGATATTCCGAACGGATTGTACCTTCTTCATATTTATGAGACCGCTGCTGATAAAAAGCTGTTTTCGGTTACCAAAATTGTGAAAATTGGAAAACCCATTGAATGACTATGAAAGTGTACATCTACAAATGGTTATCATGCTTCTCATTTTTTGCCCTTTCAACCTTGCTTACTGCGCAGACGGGTATTACCCCCAATGGCATCAGCTACCAGGCTATTGCCAGGGATGAGGGAGGAAAAGAACTGATCAACACACCAATCATGGTGCGGTTTAGCATCATTGACGAAAATAATAATGCCGACTGGGTTGAAACCCATTCGGCTACTACAGACCAGTTTGGACTGTTCAACCTTACCATTGGCGATGGATCAAAAGATCCTGCCAGCAAGGTGGAGAGCTTTTCAAAAATTCAATGGGGAACCAAACATTTTTCACTCAAAGTTGAGATTCGTACGAATCCGGATAGTGAATACGGCTCATTTGGTACCATGCCCTTCCTCAGCGTGCCGTATGCTCTATATGCTGCCAGCTCGGGTAATGCTTTAAGCGACAGCGCCGGACCCGTTGATCTTACCAAGTACCTATACACAATCGAATGGGATCCCATTAATCAGCACTATAACCTTGTCGACGGCCTGGGGCAAGTCAAAGGCGCCACCATCGATCTGGCCAGCTATAAACAGACCCTTTCGCTCGCCGGAAGAACCCTGAGTATTTCCAATGGGAACAGCATTTTTCTCCCTCCCGATGCCGATATCGACTCGACCAATGAGTTGCAGTCACTTTCAGTAATGGATAACCAACTTTCCCTTATCAACCGCAACGGAACAATATACAGCGCCGTAAGCCTATCCCCTTATGTTCAGGATTTAAACCTCAATAACAATACCCTGAAAATCAGTAATAATCCCACAGCCACTCCCATTGATTTATCACCCTACAAACAAACTTTATCCATTAACGGCCGTACCCTTTTCATTTCCAATGGAAACAGCATTTCTTTACCCCCAGATGCCGACATCGATTCGACCAATGAACTCCAGTCCCTTTCCCTACAAAACAACCAGCTTTCCCTGATCAATAAAAACGGAAGCACTTTTAGTACGGCGAACCTCAGTTCCTATCAGCAGGATCTGAGTTTGACCAATAATCTTCTTAAAATATCAAATAGTCCAACAAATTCATCCATCGA
>JAKAMP010000026.1 GCA_021812865.1 Bacteroidota bacterium
GAAACTAAAGTTAGAACAACTAAACCGTAAATTTATTTCAGAGGAAAACTGTTTGCGTATTGCGGAAGAAATAAAGAAAAATACGCAATACGGTGAAAAAGTAATTTTATTTGGGGTAAGTCAGGCTCATTGCATTGAATTGGCTAAAGCGATAAACAAGGTTTTTCAAAACGATAATTCAGAAAAACCTTATTATGCCGAAGCTGTTATTTCTGAAAACAATGAATTGAATGAAACCTTGAAAGCGTGGTTTAAAAAACCTTATCAAAAGCCTTATGTAGCTGTTTCAGTCGATATTTTAAGCACAGGAGTTGATATTCCCTGTGTTCGGTATATTGCATTAGCAGCCTTAACAAAGTCGGTTGGAAAGTACATTCAAATGATTGGTCGAGGCACACGGCTTGACCCAAAAACAGGCAAATTTAGTTTTCAAATTCTTGACTTTGTTGGTCTTTGCAAACGCATGGAGGACAACGGTAAAGGGACTTTAAAAGAAAACAAAAAAGTTGTAAAACCTGGTGAGAAAAAACCACAAACAGGTGGTGTTGTTAATCCAAAAGGTGAGTATTTTCTAATTGACAATCCCGACCCTGCACACATGATTCAGCGTGTTGAAATACACGGTGATTCAATAGTAATTAAAGACAATATTCCAATTGAAGAAGCGAAACGTATTTTTGAAGAAGAATTAAAGAAAAGTCAGGAGCCTGTTATGGTTGAATTGAAAGAAAAGGCACAACAGCCCGAATATCAACCAACAGAAGAAGAATTGGCAAAATTTATTCAATGGCTAAGTTTGCCAAACACCTTTATGGACGAAGGACATTTACAGAAAATGTATGACTATCCCGAAGGTTCTGCATGGGACTTTTTATTGCACGCTTTAGGCAAAAAGAAAATTCCGACACCAAAAGAGCGAATTGAAAAGAACTATGTTTCATACATTCACACCTACAATTTTACAGATGAACAAATTGTGATTCTGAAAAAAATTAAAGATGTTTTTGCATCAAACATTGCCTCAAATAGAGAAATTGACATAAAAGAAATATTTGGCAACCCAATCTATGAAAGGTTGATAGGTTCGTACGATTCAATTAACCAAAAATTTGATGGGAAATTTAATTTAGTAATTAACGATTTAAAGCAAACATTTGGAAAAAGAGCAATTGCATAGCCAACGCACAGTCGTAAGCACATTTGCAAGCCCACACGAGCCAACGCTTAAACCAAAGGCTTGCAAAGGAGCTTGTCTGTCTGCCATCGCTTTTTTGCCGACCCTAAAAACTTATTTTTTCGGAAACAGCAGTGCTTCGATTGAGTGGTTTAATGACTGTAAAAGATAGATAATTAATGATAATGAATAAAGCCCAGCATACAACACACAATATAGCCAATAAGGGTTTCAGTGGTATGCGAAGGTTTGTTGCCCGCTTCAACCTTTCGTGTACCTTGATAGGAAATCGCCCGCAATCCCTTACTGGCCATATTGTCAAACGTTGGCAAGCCTGAGAGACCAACTGCTAACCATAAACAGATATGAAAAATAAAAAAGTTTTACTATTTCTTTCACAAGGATTCGAAGAATATGAAGCTGGAGTATTCACAGATGTAATTGGTTGGAGTAGAGAGTTAGGAATTGAACCTGTTGATATGATATCTACAGGACTTAGACCTGAGATTAAATGCAAATGGAATTTAATTGTTCGACCCGAGATTGAGTTTGACAAAATCAATATCGAAGATTATGACGCATTAGCAATTCCGGGTGGTTTTAAAAATTCAGGATATTATGAAGACGTATTTGATGAGCGTTTTCAGCATATGATTCGTGAGTTTGATAAAAGCAAAAAAATAATTGCAGCAGTTTGTGCTGCTGCTATACCGGTTGGAAAATCTGGTGTTTTGAAGAATAGAAAAGCAACAACATACGATTTATCTGATATTTATGGAAGAAAATACCTGGCAGATTTTGGTGTAAATGTTCAAGATAAACATATAGTGATTGATAATAATATTATAACATCGACAGGACCTGCAACAGGTTTAGACGTTGCGTTTAAATTGTTGGAAATGTTGACTTCGACTAAAAATGTAGATGAAGTGAAAAAATATATGAGATTTACAAACAAATAACAAAGGCCAGCTGCTAATAAATAGGACTCTGAGCGGTCTGCAAAACCCAGCGATTACCTTTCCTGGCATTGAACAATATTTCTGAACGACGGTTAAATAGGTGAAGCATTTGAGATCACAGTACTATTCGGGTTAAAGCAACAGATAATAGCAGAACCGGCTATCCCTAAAAATTTTTATTATGACTAAGAGCAGAATGAATCCTGAGGTAGATGCACTTGTAGACAAGGCAAAAAAGTGGAATGAGGAATTCGGAAAAATGAGAGCGATCGCGTTGGACTGCGGTCTTACCGAAGAAGTGAAATGGGGCAATCCCTGTTACACCTTTCAGGGAAGCAATATTGTGTTGATTCACGGGTTCAAGGAATATTGTGCGTTTTTGTTTTTCAAGGGCGCGTTGTTACGCGATGCCGATGGAATACTGATCAGGCAGAGCGATAAAGTCCAGGCGGGTAGGCAGGTACGTTTCACCGGCAAGGAGGAAATCGTGAAGATCGAGCCGGCGCTGAAATCCTATATTTACGAAGCGATCGAGGTGGAAAAGGCCGGTTTGAAGGTACAGATCAAAAAAACAGAAGATTATCACGTACCAGATGAATTTCAACATAAGCTGAAGGAATTTCCTTTGCTGAAAACCGCTTTTGAAGCCTTGACGCCCGGGAGGCAGCGGGCCTACCTTCTCTTTTTTGATGCACCGAAGCAATCCAAAACCCGCGAGTCGAGGATTGAAAAGTGCATACCCGCGATTCTAAATGGCAAGGGGTTGAACGACTAAACTAACGTAGTTCTCATTCCTGTCCGGTACCGGCAGTTTTATATTTTTTGAGTTGCTGGACGAATGCGAGCAATACCACTGCGAAAAAAAATCCCGAAAGGGAGGTCATCCAGTAATCGTCGGATTGCAGTCCGGGTTTCAGTATCGATTCTTTTGGATTTTCGGGGTTATAATGAACCGTTACCTTTGAATAGGCAGGGAACTGGCTCACCACTTCCTTTGCCCACATGGATGAACCGCGGGCAGTGGTGGAACTATACTTTTCCGATAAATACTGTGCGCTGTCCACTTCATACGAATACCTTATTACTGGTATATATTTTGAAGAACCTTTGCTGCTCTGGCCTCTTTTCACCTCCGTGGAAAGCACGGTTCCCTGCACGGTGGGCCATCTTTTCGCCTGCATGGCCTTGGCCACTCCTATGGCGCTGTATGTGAACCAGGCCAATAGAAGCATCATGAAGAAGACAAAAACGATAATGACAGATTTCAGTGGGGGAGGAGGCGTTTCCATATTGAAATATTTTTAAGTCGGTATTAAAGGGTTGGATTTGCGATCAAGTTAATCAATCCGTTTGAATCTGCGATGATTTTTTTGCTGTTCTGCCTTAAACCTCAAACCCTAAACCTCAAACTTTCAACGCTCATCCCCCTTTTCCCCCTTTATTTCTTTCATCAGATCCTCAAGGTAGTCGATCTGCATTTCCTGGATTTCGAGCAGTTTTTTATTCTGGTGTACCAGCAGGTGGTCGATCTTTTCGCTGAGAAGTTTAATTTCCAGTTCGGCCTTGAGATTGATTTTGTAGTCGTGTTCGGCTCTTTGCCTGTCTATTTGTTCCTGCCGGTTCTGGCTCATCATAATGATAGGGGCCTGGATGGCGGCCAGGCAGGAAAGGATGAGGTTGAGCAGGATAAAAGGGTATGGATCGAAAGGCTTCGTAGAGATGAGCCATACATTTGTGATCATCCATAGCAGAAGAAAGGAGAAGAAGGCAATGATGAAGATCCAGCTTCCGCCAAAAGATGCGATCTTGTCCGCCACCTTCTGGCCAGTGGCAAGTCGGGATTCGATCTCATCCTGGATATTCTCCGAGAGGATGGAATTGTTGCGTATGGCCTGCATCACATCCTGGTCGAGGGAGGCCAGTTCGCCTTTTTCCTGTTCCACCAGGGTGGTGAGGTAAAGGCGTCGGTACTTGTTCAGTTCTTCCAGCGAGAGGATGCTGTCGTTACTGAAATCCGGGTGTTCGATCTGAATGAGCCTGAGTATGCCTTCGCGGATGTCGCTGCCTTTGATGGCTTCCGCCGGCTGAATGTTCTGGTTGGAAAGGTTGCTGATGGCCATAGGATATTTCCCGTATAAAATTGATTTGAATTGATGTCAAAAATACACAGAAAGAAGAAAATGTATTATTTGGAAGGAAATTGTCAGTTATTTACAGGTTCCGGAACATTTGAATAATAGTAAAAATAACATTTGGTTTTAATCTGTCAAAGTAGAAATGGAATGTATTCCAAATTCATTTATTTTTAAGCAAACATTCAATCCTGAATTATGGCCTCCACCCGCAGAAAATTTATCCACCAGCTTATTGGCGCAGGCATTGCTACTGCCGCAGTTAAGAATACACTTGCAGCAACCGGAACTTCTTCTTTACCGGTCAAAAACCGGAAGGTGCTCATGGTTTGGGGAGGCTGGGACGGGCATGAGCCTAAGCAGTGCATCGATCTTTTTGTTCCCTGGCTGAAGGAACAGGGTTGCGAACTGGTGGTCTCCAACTCGCTCGATTCGTACCTCGATGGTTCGCTCATGGCATCGGTCGACCTGGTGGTTCAGGCGTGGACCATGGGACAGATCACTTCCGAACAGGAAAAGGGCTTGCTCGAAGCCGTGAAGGCGGGAGCCGGGATTACCGGCTGGCATGGCGGACTGGGGGATTCTTTCCGCAACAATACCGAGTACCAGTTTATGGTTGGCGGACAGTGGGTGGCTCATCCCGGAGGCGTAATCGATTACCGTGTGAACATTACCGAACACAGCGATCCGGTTACCCGCGGTCTCGGTGATTTCAACATGCACTCCGAACAGTATTATATGCATGTAGATCCGAATGTGAGAGTGCTTGCTACCACTACTTTCAATGGAAAATATGCAGGATGGATCAATGGCTGTGTGATGCCTGTGGCCTGGAAGAAAATGTACGGCAATGGAAGGGTTTTCTATTCTTCCCTGGGGCATGTAGCGGCCGATTTCAAGGTGCCCGAAGCGTTCGAAATTGCCAAAAGAGGAATGCTCTGGGCCATGGAAAGCAAATATGAACCGGTTGAAAAATTGGTTACGCCTGCCTACCTGGTGAAGTGACCGGGATGACACAATATTTCTTTGTCTGATGCCTGATGCCCGATGTCTATTGTCTAATGTCCGATGTCTATTGTCTATTGCCCGATGTCTATTGTCTAATGTCCGATGTCTGATGTCTGATTTCGGGCAAGGGATTTGGGAGTGGGGGGTATGAAACACAGTCCGCCGTTCGCGGAACACAGATGGGACAGTCTGCCTGTGGCGGAGGCGCAGATGAGAAATGAATAACCGCAGAGGGTAGCGAAGATTTCGCAAAGCACCGCTGAGTTTTTCTTTGAACCTGTCGACCCCCTTTTCATCTACCAAAGCGCGCTTTGCGTCTTCTTTGCGGTTCTCTACGGTAAAAAGACTGAGCAGATTCTCATCCATACAGAGTTCTTCAACGCTGTTGGCTTTTGGCAGTTGGCCTGATTTATCAATGGTACAAATTCTTCTTTCTGTTAAAGTATCGTCAAATTCCTAATAACTGCAAAACATAGTGCCTTGTGCGACTTTGTGGCAACGGAAATTTGCGATTAGACTCCTGTACGATTCTGAACACCCCTGGTTCACTTTTGAACAGTTCGCGGTACAGATTTTGAGTGATAAATAACATAAGATGCTAACATTAATCGTTTTATGTTATATGGCATTCTTATTGTAAAAAATAAACCTGATTAAACTTTTTATGCATGATCGACTTACGTAGTATTCACAAATCCTATGTCACCGGTTCCAATAGTCTGCACGTATTAAAGGGTATCGACCTATTCGTGGACAAGGGCGAGCTGGTGTCCATCATGGGCGCTTCCGGTTCCGGGAAATCCACCTTATTGAATGTGTTGGGCATTCTCGATAATTACGAAAAGGGGGAATATTATCTCGACGGTCAGCTGGTTAAGGAAATGAGCGAAGCCAAGGCGGCCATTCTCCGTAACCGTATGCTGGGCTTTGTTTTTCAGAGTTTCAATCTCATCTCATTTAAAAACGCTTTGGAAAATGTGGCGCTTCCGCTCTATTACCAAGGTGTTTCAAGAAAAAAGAGAAATAAAATGGCGTTGGAGTTTCTGGATAGAATGGGTCTGAAAGAATGGGCGGATCATCTTCCCAGCGAACTGTCGGGAGGGCAAAAGCAAAGGGTTGCCATTGCCCGGGCTCTCATTACCAAACCCCGTGTGATTCTCGCCGATGAACCTACGGGGGCGCTTGATTCGGTTACCTCACAGGAAGTGATGGATATTTTCCAGGAAATCAATGCAGCCGGCATTACCGTGATCATTGTTACCCACGAGCGGGAAATAGCCCAGCGTACCGATAAGATCATCCGCCTGAAAGACGGGAATATAGAAGAAATAATTTTTAACCAGCACCTGCAAAAGGCAGCTATCTGATCATCCATGCATCTTTTCGACATTGACATCTGGCAGGAGATTCTCAGTACCATCCGTAAGAACAGGCTGAGAACCTTTCTCACAGGCTTCAGCGTGGCCTGGGGTATTTTTATGCTCATTATCCTCCTGGGTGCAGGCAACGGCCTGCAAAACGGGGTGGAAAACCAGTTCAAAAGCGATGCCACCAACTCCATTTGGATATACAATGGCACCACCACTAAAGCCTACAAGGGATTACAGAGCGGCCGCAACATTGAATTCAATAATTCCGACTACGAATTTGTACGCGACAATATACCCGGTATCAAGGAAATTTCGGCCCGGTATTATATGTGGCAAAACAGGCTGGTTTCCTATAAAAAGGAATACGGTACATACGACCTCATTTGTGTTCATCCCGATTACCAGGTCATCGAGAATGCCATCATCACCTCCGGCCGGTTTCTGAATAACGTGGATATTCACAATTACAGGAAGGTGGCTGTGATCGGCCGGAAGGTATCTACCAGCCTGTTCAAGGACGGGAAAGATCCGCTGGGGCAATATATCAATGTGAACAAGGTCCCCTTCGAGGTGGTTGGTGTTTTCAGGGACCAGAGCGAGAGGGATGAGGAGCGTATATATCTGCCCATATCCACCGTACAGATGATCTTTAACGGCGGAAACCGCATCAATAACCTTAGCCTTACCAGTGACCTGAACGCGAAGCAGAGTGAGGAACTGGAAGCCACTCTACGTGCCAAGCTGGCCCAGAGACACCAGTTCGATAAGGACGATCCGGGCGCATTGTTTGTGAACAATACCATCAAGCAGTATCAGAAGTTCCAGAACCTTTTTATCGGGATCAGGATATTCGTGGCGTTCATCGGCATGTTCACCATCATTGCAGGGATTGTGGGGGTAAGCAACATCATGATCATCGTGGTGAATGAACGGACTAAGGAGATCGGTATCCGCAAGGCCATTGGCGCTACGCCGGCCTCGGTAATCGGCCTCATTCTGCTCGAAGCCATTGTCATTACCGCTTTTGCAGGGTATATCGGACTGGTAGCCGGTGTTGGGCTGCTGGAGCTCCTTTCCAAGTATTTACCCCAGAATGACTTTTTCCAGAACCCGGAAGTGGATTTCTCCATTGCCATGATCTCGACACTGCTGTTGGTTGTGGCAGGAGCGCTGGCCGGATTTTTCCCCGCGCTCAAGGCTTCCAGGGTGAAACCTGTGGTGGCGCTGCGCGACGAATAATTAAAATTGCTAAAAACATTTCTCATGTTCGACAGGGACAGATGGCAGGAAGTATACCAAACGCTCAAAAGCAATAAACTGAGAACTTTTCTCACCGCTTTCGGTGTGTTCTGGGGAATTTTTATGCTCATGGTGATGCTGGGCGCCGGAAAAGGCTTGCAGAATGCCGCCTTTGACGGGCTCGGTGATTTTGCCACCAACAGCGCCTTTATTTTTGCGCGACAGACTTCTATTCCATACAAGGGATTTCCAAGGGGTCGCTTCTGGGAGTTCCATACTTCTGATATGAAAGCATTGGAAGAGAACATTCCGGAGATCGATGTGCTTGCACCCCGCCTGCAGCCCTGGGGTGGCAACGGATCGAATAACGTGGTCCGCGGAATCAAAACTGCCTCGTATTATATCAGCGGCGATTATCCATCCTTCAGCAAGATCGATCCCGTGAGCCTGATGCAGGGCCGCTTTATCAACGACATTGATGTGCTCGAAAAGAGAAAGGTCGCTGTAATCGGCATCCGGGTGAGGCAGGAACTTTTTAAACCCGATGAAAATCCTATTGGACAGTACATCCGCATCCAGGGCGTGTATTTCCAGGTGGTGGGCGTGCATGAGCCCAAGAACAAGGTGAATATTGGAGGTGAAAAGGATCAGACCATTTACCTTCCCTTCTCAACCGTGCAGGTGGTGTATAACCTCGGAGATGTAGTGCATTATATTATGGTAACTGCCAAGAAAAATA
Organism: Bacteroidota bacterium; assembly: GCA_021812865.1. GTDB lineage: Bacteria > Bacteroidota > Bacteroidia > Bacteroidales > JAAYUG01 > JAKAMP01. Next base: position 8,625 of record JAKAMP010000026.1, read on the forward strand.
TACCGGTCTCGATAGTCGAAAAGAAATGCATAGCCCTGCTGGCTGCACGGAACGGCGTGGCGCCGGAAGATGAACAGGCATTCGGGCATTATAACCTTGAGGAACAGTTCAACAAGATGAACGGCTTGTTTGCCGGAATACAGGGACTTATCTGGATTGTGGGCATCGGTACGCTGATCGCAGGTGTGATCGGGGTAAGCAACATTATGCTCATCATCGTGAAGGAACGTACCAAAGAAATAGGCATACAGCGTGCCATCGGCGCCAGTCCCTGGAGGGTGATCTCCCAGGTGATCACCGAATCGGTTGTGCTCACTTCCATCGCCGGTACTTTTGGGCTGATGCTGGGCGTGCTTCTGCTCGAATCGCTGAATAAAGCCTTGAACTCAGCCGGCGGAAGCAACAGCGACGGTATGATGTTTATGAATCCCGGGGTAAGCTTCCATATTGCCATCTTAGCCCTGGTTATACTTGTTCTTTCCGGAATAATAGCAGGCCTGATCCCTGCCCGGAAAGCTGTTCGTGTGAAGCCAATTGACGCATTACGATATGAATAACCCTAAATTTGATTCCCATGAAGAAAGTGTTTAGAATAATCATGATTGTGTTGTTTCTCGGAGTTTTCCTGTTTACAATCGGTTACCTCTACAAGAAATCCATCAAAAAGCCCGTTGTATATGAGCTGAAATCAGCCTTTGTATCCAACCTGCTGAAGAAGACTGTAGCGACCGGCTCGGTGGTTCCCCGTAAGGAAATCACTATCAAGCCCCAGGTTTCGGGCATTGTGGAACAGATATATGTGCAACCCGGCAACCATATTAAAAAAGGCGATCTCATTGCCCGTGTGAAGATCATTCCCAATATGGTTGAGCTGAACAACGCCGAGTCACGTCTCAACCGGGCGCAGATTGCTTACGATGATGCCAAACAGGTATTCGAAAGGCAGAAAAAGATCTACGACCAGGGAGTCATTCCCGAGGCCGACTTCCAGCAGGTGAGACTGAATTTCAATAATTCCAGGGAAGAACTCAATTCTGCTGAAAGCAACCTCCAGCTTATCAAAGAAGGGGTGAACAAGCGGTCGGGCGAAGTAACCAATACCCTGATCCGTTCCACTATCGAAGGCATGGTGCTCGATGTACCCGTGGAAGTAGGTAACTCGGTGATTGAAACCAATAATTTCAACGAAGGAAGCACCATCGCATCCGTAGCCGACATGGGCGAAATGATCTTCAAAGGCAAGGTGGATGAGACCGAGGTAGGTAAGCTGAAGATTGGCATGCCGCTGATCCTTTCCATCGGAGCCATTGAAGATGAAAAATTCGATGCCACCCTGGAGTATATTTCACCCAAGGGAAAAGAAGAAAACGGAGCTATCCAGTTCGAGATCAAGGCCGCAGTGAAGCTGAAAGCAAAGTCCTTTATCCGCGCCGGTTACAGCGCCAATGCCGACATTGTGCTCGACCGCCGCGACAGCGTGCTGGTAATCGAGGAATCATTGATCAAGTTCGACAAGGATACGCCCTATGTGGAGATCGAAACTAAGACTCCCCAGGTATTCGCAAGAAGAAATGTGAAGACGGGATTGTCCGATGGCATCAATATCGAGATTCTCTCAGGTCTTGTAAAGAAAGATAAAATAAAAGGGAAAGTGCAGGAAAATCAACCGGCGCCCGAAACACCTAAAGCGACCAGCTAGCACAGTCCTTTCATTCAATATAGTGCAACATCCGAAAAGCTGTTCCTTCCATGCCCTGAATATTCTGTACCAGGAGCGATCCAGGTATAAAGGACCGATGGGGGCAAACAAGGGACAGCTTTTCTTTTTGCAGATTTCCCGGCAACCTTATGCTGTTGGCCGTCTCCGTTCGAGCAGGGCAACATTTTCTACGTGCTGCGTATGCGGGAACATATCTACAGGCTGTATACGGGTTACTTCATAAAACTCGGCCAGCCGTGAAATATCGCGTGCCTGCGTGGCCGGGTTGCAGCTCACATATACTATTTTACGGGGCTGAGCAAATAAAATTCCATCGATCACTTTTTCGTGTACACCAGCCCGCGGGGGATCCAAAACGATCACATCGGGCTTGCCCTTCGAAAAAATAAATTCATCGGTAAACACATCCTTCATGTCACCGGCTATGAACTCGCAGTTGCCCAGTGCGTTCAGCCGGGCATTGACATTGGCATCATGAATGGCTTCTTCAATGTATTCTATGCCAATAACCTTTCTGGCGCTACGGGCGAGGAACATGGCAATGGTGCCGGTGCCGGTGTACAGATCGTATACCACTTCGTTTCCAGTAAGTCCGGCAAAATCCCTGGCAACCTGGTACAGCCTTAATCCCTGGCGGGTGTTGGTCTGAAAAAACGATTTCGGCCCTACCCTGAATTTCAGATTCTCCATGGTCTCCGTCAGCCAGGGTTCTCCCTTGTACAGGATGGCCTCCATATCGGCAATGCTGTCGTTCATCTTCGGGTTGATCACATACATCAGGGAATGGACCGAAGGGAATTTCAGGAGGATATCGTTGAGCAATTGTTCCCTTTTTTCTTTATCATCGAGGGTAAAGGTTACCACCACCATTACTTGTCCGTCAACCGTATTACGGATGAGCAGGTTTCTCAGGAAACCCTCATGGGTATAAGGATCATGAAATTCAAGCTGGTGAGCCATGGCAAATTCCCTGATGGCGGTACGGATAGCATTCGATGGCTCGGGCTGGAGATGGCAGGTTTCAATGTCGAGCACCCGGTCGAACCTTCCTGGGATGTGGAATCCGAGTGCATTGCGGCTTACTGTTTCGTTTTCGCCCGGGGCCTCCATATACCAGCGCCTGTTGGAGAAGGTAAACTCCAGCTTGTTCCTGTAATGAAACACTTCCTCCGAGGGCAGGATGGGCTGAATGAGGCCGGTATTGATCTTCCCGATCCGTTCGAACTGGTCTTTCACCTGTTTTTCCT
>JAKAMP010000528.1 GCA_021812865.1 Bacteroidota bacterium
AGTGCCGCTTGGTCTTGATCAGGTTGGTATCGAAATCCTTGAGATAGATGGGATACGTGGTGTTGGCCCGCTCGGTCCAGAAGCCCTCGACGCGGTGCGAGTCGGTCAGTCCCGCGGCTTCCAGGTTGAATATGGCCAGAACACCAACTGAATCCTTTATTTTCGCCAGGATCGAGGTAATATCCTCTGTAGTAAATTCACCGGTTATTTTCAGGAAATAATCAATCTTTTTCAGTTCAGGGATGAGATGCCCTTTATCCGAACGGTTGGAAATCAGATGAAAGTGACAGGACCAGGAAGATTGATCGCAGGTATAATGGGAGAATTCCTGTTCAACCTGTGATTTGGGTTCGACAAGAATTAAATTGCCCGCTTTTGCCAGGTTGATTTTAAGACCCGCATTCAATGCCCAGCTCAGCTTATAGTCGTTTTCGTGGGATGAGATCCCGATCAGTCCGAATGAATAGTCCTGTTCAAGATCGAGCTTATGTATTTTCCTGTTTTTGCTCATTTGGAGAAATGCAATGTTTCAGAAAAGCATCCTCTGCGGCATTTTGCTCGGCTTCCTTTTTAGACGACCCCTGTCCCTGTCCGAGGTAATCCTGCAAAATTCTCACGCGTGAAACAAAAATAGGACTTTTCCCCGATTCCTGGTATAGTTCTTCGTTTTCAAAGCAGATATCCTGGTGATCTTTTTGAGCCCATTCAATGATGCGGCTCTTGTAATCCGATTCGCTGTTGATCAGTCCATCAATATCGATATATTTTCCGATCAGGCGTTGAATGATGAACCTGCGGGTTTTATTGTAACCTTTATCGAGATAAATGGCCCCGATCAGCGCTTCAAAGGCATCTCCGTATATATGCTTGATTTCGTTGCAGTTGTCGGTGTTCGACCGGAGCATCTGTTGCAGGCCAAGGTCTTCGGCGAGCTTGTTCAGGTGTTTTCGTTTCACAATGCGTGACCGGACCTTTGAAAGGAAGCCTTCGTCCTTATTGGGAAAGAGTTTGAAGAGATAGTCGGAGATAACGGCGTCGAAGATGGCGTCGCCAAGATATTCCAGTCGCTCGTTGTTCAGAAGGTACCCGTTCTGGCGTATGGATGCAGATTTATGCACCAGGGCCATGTTGTAGTAACCCAACTTGCCGGGGTAAAAACCCAATATTTTTTTTAGATTCCGGTAGGTAGTTCTGGACGGGGAAAATGCTATCCTGAGCCAGTTAAACACGGGGCGACTTATTCAGCAAATTTTTTAATAATGAGTGAGGCATTGTGTCCGCCGAAACCAAAGGTATTGCTCAGTGCAGCATTCACAGTTCTCTGTTGGGCTTTGTTGAAAGTAAAGTTTATTTTGTAATCGATCTGCGGATCTTCGGTGGTGAAGTTAATGGTCGGAGGTATGATGCCATGGACGATGGTCATTACACTGGCAATGGCTTCAATCACACCGGCAGCGCCCAGGAGGTGACCGGTCATGGATTTGGTGGAGCTGAGGTTCATCTTATAGGCATGCTCGCCGAACACTTTTTTTACAGCAATGGCTTCAGCCACATCGTTCAGCGGGGTAGACGTGCCATGCACATTGATGTAATCAATGTCTTCGGGCTTCATGCCGGCATCGTGCAGGGCATTCTGCATGACTTTGATGGCGCCCAGTCCTTCGGGATGGGGTGCGGTAAGGTGGTATGCATCGGCCGATAATCCGCCGCCCACCACTTCAGCATAAATTTTGGCGCCCCGTTTCTTTGCATGCTCATACTCTTCCAGGATGAGTGTGCCCGAACCTTCGGCAATCACAAAGCCATCGCGGGTGCCATCGAACGGACGCGAGGCGGTTTGATATTCTTCATTGCGTGTGGAGAGGGCATGCAGGGAATTGAAACCTCCCACGCCGGCGTCATTGATGGGCGATTCAGAACCGCCGGACACCATGATGTCGGCCTTACCCAGCTTTATGTACATATAGGCATCGATAATGGCATTGGTTGATGATGCACATGCCGATACCGTTGTAAAGTTGGGCCCCCTTAAATTGTACCTGATCGAAATATGACCGCCGGCAATGTCGGCAATCATTTTAGGAATAAAGAAAGGGTTATATCTTGGGGTACCATCGCCCAGGACATAACCTTTTACTTCAGAAAGAAAAACATCCATTCCTCCCACACCAGAGCCCCAGATCACGCCGGCGCGGTCGAGATCAATGGCCTGTAAATCCAGCCCGGAATCCTTGATGGCTTCCTCGGCGGATACTACGGCAAACTGGGCAAAAAGATCCATTTTACGGATCTCTTTCCGGTCGATAATCTGCGTGGGATCAAAGTTTTTTACTTCGCACCCGAATTTTGTTTTGAATTTGCTGGTATCGAAACGGGTGATGAGATTTGCGCCACTTACCCCATTTATCAGGTTATTCCAATAATCTTTTACATTATTACCAATCGGGGTAACTGCTCCAAGACCAGTAATAACAACCCGTTTCAATTCCATATCAAACAAAAATTAGGCGGATTATTTCTTAATGTTTTCTTCAATGTACTTGATGGCATCGCCAACAGTACTGATGCTTTCTGCTGCATCGTCAGGAATACCGATGTTGAATTCCTTTTCAAATTCCATGATCAACTCTACAGTGTCAAGAGAATCTGCGCCCAAA
>JAKAMP010000529.1 GCA_021812865.1 Bacteroidota bacterium
TATAGAACGTTAATCAATTTCTACCTCTTACCCTCGAACCAGTGACCCTTGCGCCTTGAGCGGAATACTCTTAACCAGCTGAACTAAACTCTTATTTGTTTCAAAAACGGACTGCAAATATAAACGATGTATTTTGTTGTGCAAAATTTTGAAAAGATATTTTTCGTATTGTTATAAAATGCTAGTGATTAGTGATTTAAATGAATGATACTTCAAACTATTGTTCAATATTCTGCATAATTTGGTGACGGCGAATGCGAAATTTTCTTTTTCAAACTTGCTCCTGCTTTTTCGTAGGCACCACCAGTACCGGGATGGTGGTATGATGTAGTATCTTTTCAGTAACGCTTCCCATAAGGATTTCTTCCAGCCAGCGACGACTGTGTGATCCCAGCACGAGAATATCGGCCTGGATGGCTTCGGATATAAGGATAATGGAATCGGCCGTATCTCCTTCTTCCACACGCAGCTTGATATCAGCATTGCCCAGATGATTGCGGGTGCTTTCGAGGTATTTCATGGCCGCTTTTTTCAGTTCCTCGCTGTTCTGAAACAGCATGGGATCAGTGGTGAGGTAACCGGTAAAACCCATTATGGGATCATAGTCGCCTGCAGTATAATATACAGGATCATTGACCACATGAAGCAGGGTAATCTCTGCACCCAGCGACTGTGCAAAGGAAAATCCGGTTTCTGCCACCTTTTGTGCGGTGGGATCGTAATCCAGAGCAATCAGGACTTTTTGAATGTCAGAGGGTTTCATGGCTTGGTTATTTATATTAAAGTACAAATAATTAATCTAATACCAAACAAAATGAGAACAAATCGGGTGTCAGAGGCAAGGGATTTTCATTAAACTTCATGATGCCTCCGGAGGGCTGTGCTTTAATGCTGATTTCTTAGCCTGGATGATGACATACTGTTTTTATTGGTTTGGAAATGGTGAATAGGCTGCTAGACGGAAGAAGGTATCCCGGAGAGTGTATTTTTTGATTAATTGGAGTCGTAAATAGAATCAATGAATCCCGGCCATTTTTGCAAATGATGCAAGGAAATTCTGACTGGTGCAGATGGGAAATTCAATGTTGCCTGATTAAAATTCGTCTTTCATCCTTCGGATCAGGTCATTCACTTTTTCGCGGGCAATAACGCAGGATAATTCCTCCCCGTTTTTCTCAAACAGGCAGGTGTGTTTTGAGGTGCTTACCTTTTTCAGGCAGGTGAGATTGATGATCGTGGAACGGTCGGCCCTGTGAAATACCCGGCTGTCGAGCATCCGTTCAACATTTCCCAGGTTCAGGGTAACGGTTTCTTTTCTACCTGCCCAGAAATAAAAGACGGTGTAGTTGCCTTCTGCCTGGATGAACACCACATCGCCCGGATCAATGAATATGACTCCGGAAACGGTACTGAACGATACTTTTTTAACGGCGCTTAAGAGCTTGTCAATGCGCTGCGCATAAAGATTCAGATTACGGGTTCTGTACCGGGTTATGGTTTCCTGTAGTCTGGTGGGGTCTATAGGTTTCATGAGATAGTCGAAGGCAGAATACTCAAACGCCTTAAGGGCAAATTCATCGTATGCCGTGGTAAATACAACCAGGGTATCAAAATATCTCTGACGGCTGAGTTCATTCAGAATGTCAAATCCGCTCAGGCCGGGCATTTTTACATCCAGAAAAAGAATATCCGGATGGAACCTGATTACCATATCCGGTGCAGAGGCAGGATGGGCAGTTACACCGACAATTTCAACACCATCAATACCTTTTAAAAGGTTCACGAGCAGATCAATTGCCTGTTGTTCATCATCAACAATAATTGCTCTGATCAATGGGTCATTCATACCGGAAATTAACTGGGGAAGGCCGCTAAGATAATGATTTCAGTTTAATTCATAGTTAAAATTGAGTGGCAGGTTGATTTTGACTTCCGTTCCAGCCGGATTCCGGTCCTTGTCGAGCAAATCCTTGATTTCAAAACGGATATTCTGCCTGTTTTTCTGGTTCATCAGGTCGAAAAGCCTGCCTGTGATCTGCTGTCCCTTACCGGTTCCCGCGGTCAATTTCTGTGTTGCTGCTGCCCGGCCAATACCGTTATCACGGATGGTGATTAACAAATCATTTCCGTTTCTTTCCACTGAAATGTCTACCTTCCCGCCATCGGCTTTACGTTCAATGCCATGTTTGATTGAGTTTTCAACGAAGCTCTGGATGATCATTTTCGGAACGGGCAGTTTCATATCCACATTTTCATCCACGTACAGGCTGTAGTCGAAGCGCTCCCTGAACCGCATCTTCTGTATATCGCAATAATCCTTCACAAAATCAAGTTCCTGGCCGAGGGTTTTGGTGAGCTGATCATTCTCACTGAGGGCAGCGCGCAGCAGATTGGAGAGTTTAACGAAATATTCGTAAGCCGATTCCTTTTCGCCTTTCATGATCATTGACCCAATGGATGATATGGCATTAAAGGTGAAGTGGGGATCGAACTGCCGCATGATCATACTCATCTGCAGGCGTGAGTAGTTGCGTAGCAATTCCTGCTTTTCGTTACGCGACCTTTGCTGCCGGCGAAGCATAAGGTAAATCAGGATATATCCGGCAAGGAGAATCAACGCAATCATGATAATCCTGAATGCCAGGGTTTG
>JAKAMP010000530.1 GCA_021812865.1 Bacteroidota bacterium
CTTTCTTCCGCTGGGCAAAGATGCCTACCCTGGGCCAGGATGTATTTCCCCTCGGATGCCCGCTTCCCGTCAATGTCTCAACTGATTGGTCAAAATAAAAAACGATTTCGAGATGAGAGAAATCTTCAATGCCCTCAAGCGCCTCGTCAGAAAGGTGTTCGGACAGTTCGATGACTGATTCGACTAAACCCCAGTCGTCGTCCTCAGTGCCTTTGCGCTGGTTTCTGACTATGCCGACAGGTTTCATGATTATAGTATCCATCAATAAATTTTCAACAAAAAAAATGTAACCATATTGTATACGAACATATTCTATGCACAAATTCTTGAATACACCATATAGTGGATTTCCGAAGGAAAGGTATGAAAAATGGATTGGATTATTGCAAAGCTAATCTTTCCCAAAGACGGGTGAGATTGCTCCACTCAACCACCAGTTTTCTTCCTGCAATGCTGTTCCAGTCATTTTCAATAGCTGTATGGCATGGCTGTCCGCTGCCTATCCTATCATGATGACAGAACCGGCATTCGAGTGGCATCATGCCCGATTGATATAATTCACATCCATTTTCATGAAAGAAAGTGCAACCGGCATTTTTGAAAGCATTGGCAGCCAGATGCATTTCACATCCTCTGAAAGCCGGCGAAAGCACGCCAAAGGTAACTTCCGGAGAAATTTCCAGCATCATGCGGTGGGACAATCCCTTCCGTATGGCCAGTCCGGCTTCCGGCACTGTCCACCAGCCCGGTCGCCTGCAATAGCCTCTGCATATTTCACAACTGCAGGAAGGAGAAGCAGGAAACAGTTCGTTCAGCCTGCTTCCGGAAGAGCACCTGATTTTCGCAGATATTTTCATATTCGGCTGTATACTATCATTGATCGAAAATAATACGCAAAAAGCAAAGAGCAACAATCTTGTCATTTCCAGCTCTTTCAAATTACCAGAAAAAACAGATAGCTGAAAAGAGCTTTTCCAGCAGCCACGCCCGACAATCTGATCAATAATCATCCAAGTTACTTATTTTCAAACACATTGCCCCACATAAAAAATCATATCATCAGTTTTTAATAGATACCTGAATTTTTGCCCTTTGTTATTTATTACATTCTAAAAACCAGGTTGCAAGCCCGGTAAGAGATACCTGGCATACCTGAATGAAGGAGGTTTATCATGGATCAACGAAGTTTCTTCCCTTAATGGCTGGATTTCATAAAGAAATTGAAATTAAGGACTTTATATGTATTGGCTATTTCAGTCAGAATAAGTAAATTGCATTTTCTTTGCTATAAGCAGGGGCAGATTCGGTTGAGGTTTAACCTGGACAGAATTATTCAATTTAAATTAAGAATTGAACCTTATGTCAGTCAAGATTGCTGTAGTGGAAGACCATGAATTGTTCCGTGAAGGCATTTGCGGGTTGCTGGGAAGGGTTGAAGGAATTGTCGTCACTGGAAGCTATTCCGATGGAAAAGAATTCATACAAAGCCTGGAACATACTGTGCCCGACGTTGTGCTGATGGATATTGCCATGCCCGTGATGGATGGGATTGTTACCACCCGGCAGGCCCTGATGCGTCACCCGGAACTAAAGATACTGGTGCTTACCATGTTCAACGATTACTTTCATTACAAAGAAATGCTCGATGCCGGGGCCAAGGGTTTTATCCTGAAAGACACTGATCTCAGGGAACTTGAAACAGCGGTGCATGCGGTAGCCGTGGGACAAACGTTCTTTTCCTCGAAACTGATGAACGACATCATCAGCAAATTTACTGACCATCAGCGGATAGGGGAACAAAAGAAGATTCCCTTAACGGAAAGGGAACTCGAACTGATTAGCTTAACCGGCAAGGGAGCATCCAACAAGGAAATTGCCGATAAGCTTTGCATCAGCATTAAAACAGTCGAAAGCAATAAAACGAAGCTCTTCGAAAAACTGGGCGTAGCCAACAGCGCTGAACTGGTGGCCCATGCCATCAAAAACAACCTGATCCAGATTTGAACTTCAGCGCCTGCCTGTAGTCATTCCATGCTGATCAATCCTGCAGAAGAGGTCATTGCAATGATAATAATTGCTTATTTCATTGCGCCAAATCGAAATCAAAAGGGTTCTATGCATCACTGCGGTTATTCGATGCAAATGAACTGGATTCTCTCCTTCGGGATTCTGAAGAATAAACCGTACTGAAACAGATAAAGAATGATTCACCTCTGCATGCCGGTCATTCAACAGAAATAATTGCTGCCAAGCATCTGTTTTTTTTATTGCCCGATGGCAATACTTTGATATATTCGTGAAATATAGCTTCTGGTTTCACGGATCGGACCAACTTCATTCAAAATACTGATAATCATGAGAATGACAGAAACAGATTAAGGGTAAAAAGCGTAAATAAGAAATAAATATTGTTAGACAACCACAAACTTTCTTCCTAAAATAGCAAATCTGAGGAAGGTATTGTTCAGTTTGGCTATACAAAACTGGACGTACACCACAATGTGCTAATATTTAATTAATTATGAAGGTTAAGCCATTTGGACAATATATAAAAAGGAGCCGGGATTTATCTCTTTTCAGCCTCATTCTACTCATTGTTCTTGCGGTTTCTTCTGCCATATATTACAAAACGGAACGC
>JAKAMP010000027.1 GCA_021812865.1 Bacteroidota bacterium
CCAGGTTGCCATCGAGGGAGGCAGAAGAGGCAATATAGGTACCCAGATTGACCTGGTGCAGCAGCTTTCCCCATATGATATCGAACACATGCAGCTGACCGTCGCATCCACCGAAGACGGTATACTTTCCGTTATTGGCCGGACAGCCGTTGATATAATTCTCTGTTGTATATTTCCATAACCTGCGCCCGTTGGCTGCATCCAGGCTATATAAGGAACAGTCGTAGCTTGCCACCACGATCCTCCATTTTCCTTTACCCACGGAATAAAAGTTTGCTGCACCCGAAATCTGGCCTTCCGTGGCATATTTCCACCTGAGTTTGCCCGTCCCGGCATCGAGGGCTACCACCAGTCCCTCGAGGTTGCCGGCATATACAGTACCATTCAGGTACAAAGGCGGGGCTTCCACGGCATTCCCGGTGTTATATTTCCAAACCAGTTTCCCGGTTTCGGACAGGCAATAGATGTTCCCGTCGTTAGAACCGATAAATATTTTTCCATCGCTTAGAATGGGCGACGACTTGGTACCATCGCCCATTTTGTAGGTCCAGAGCAGCTTATAAGAATGAAACAGCGGGGTTGCGGTAACGCCGGTAAGGGAGGCTCCTCCGCGGAACGAGGGCCAGCCGGCGCCTGGCTGCGACATTACAGTGAAACCGGGAACCGATGCCAGGATGAGCGTGATCAGGAGGAAACGTTTTATTATGAAGCCTGGTTTCACTGTTGAATTCTGAATAAATCGTTTTAGATCAATCATGTTTTATATTTAAATGACAATGCCCCCGTTGGACAACTTTCCACGCATTCCTTCACCGATTTGACGAGAGCGGCAGACATGGGCTTGCCGAAGGGCACCTCGATACGTACATCGAAACCACGGCCAATAAAAGTAAGTCCGGTGTATTCATTGTTCTTCACAGTAATGTCGATGCAAAGTCCGCAGCGTATGCACTTTTCAGGTTCATACACCACTTCGGGATGATCGGTGTGTCTGGTCATCAGCTTTCTTTCGCCTGTGGCATACTTTTTCCTGTCGGCATGATAGGCATCGGCATAATTGCGCAATTTGCATTCGTCGAGCTTCCGGCAATCGCAATGCATGCAGCGGGCTGCTTCGCGAATGGCTTCTTCGGGGGTGAAACCTGCCATTTCTCCACCTCCCGGCGCTATTTGTTTTTCACCGGACGCTTCGCGAAGGTATTCTGCAAACTCAGGTTCACTGAGCTTATCGAAGCGGGAATTGAATTTCTTCCTTTCCGGGATGGGTTTCATACCCCGGAGGTACTGGTCGGCTGCAAGGGCCGCAGCTTTTCCCTGCGCCACGGCACGGACAGCCATTTTCTGTGCCCGTAGCACACTTCCGCAGGCAAATACTCCGGCTTCGGAAGTCTCATAAGTCCCTTCTGTAACGCTGATCCCTGATTTGCTGCTGCTGAAGAGCGACAACAATTCCCCTTCCACTGCAGTATCGCCTGTTGCCAGGATCACTGCATCATATCCTTTGCTAATCTCCGAAGCGAACAGCTCCCGGGAAACGGCGGTGCCCAGGATGAATCTGGCGCCGTAACGTTCTATTCTGTGAATCTCGGCATCCAGCGCTGCCCTGGTTAATTTTTCAGCCGGAACAGAATACCGCAGGGCGCCTCCTGCTTCCGCATTTTTATCGTATACCACGCAGCCATGTCCCTTCTGCAACAGGTAATAGGCTGCAGCCAGGCCGGCAGGACCAGAGCCAAGAATGGCCACTTTCTTGCCGGTTGAAACCTCCACGGGAGGCAGCCATTGTCCTGACTTCTCATCTTCGGCAGCCACAAAGCGCTTCAACAAGCATATGGAAACAGAATCATCAATTTGCCTTCGACGGCAGGCCTTTTCGCAGGGTGCAGGACATATAAATCCCAGGATATATGGCAAGGCGATTTCCTCTTTCACCACCTTCAGCGATTCATCAAAACGGTTGGCAGCGATCAGCCGGTTCATGAGCGGGATATTCATGCCGGCCGGACAAGCCAGGCTGCAGGGCGCCTCACAGTCGCCCACATGATCGCTCAGCAGCAGCTCCAGTGCATCCCTGCGCGCTTCCTTAACCTGTTCATCGTTGCTGATCAGGTCCATGCCTTCCGTAACTTTGATGGAGCAGGATGGGAAAAGATTACCTGTTTTCCTGTCCCTTACCATGCAAACCATGCAGGATGGATGGTTGTCGTGGCCCTCTTTATAGCACATGCTTGGAATATCCATTCCCGCAGTACGCGCCGCTTCGAGCACAGAACTACCTTCAGGTACGCTCAGGGAGATATGATCGATGGTAAGATGAATCATATTATGTAGTTATCACGGCATTGACAGGACAAGCCTGCCTGCAGATGTCACACTGGATACATTTTTCATTGTCCACCACGTGAATTTCATAGGGGTTGGCAGTAATTGCGCCCGAGGGGCACTGCTGCGCACACCGCGTACAGCCAATGCAGTCGGTTGTGATGGAATATTTCACCAGCCCTTTGCATTTGCCGGTAGGACACTTTCCATGAATATGCGCCTCGTATTCTTCCCTGAAATAGCGAAGTGTAGTAAGCACGGGATTGGGCGCCGATTTTCCCAGTCCGCAGATGCTGCCGCTCTTGGTCTTCAGTGCCAGGCTTTCCAGTTCAGCCAGGTCGCAGTCTGTGCCTTTCCCGTTGCTGATCTTCTCAAGGATCTCAAGCATGCGGCGTGTTCCAATGCGGCAGAAGGTGCAACGTCCGCATGACTGGTCCTGGGTGAATGACAGGAAATAGCGGGCTATGTCGACCATGCAGTCGCTCTCGTCAAGCACTATGAGTCCTCCCGAGCCCATCATCGCGCCGGCAGCCGTAAGGGAGGCGTAATCAATGGGGATATCGGCCATGGAAGCAGGAATGCACCCGCCCGAAGGTCCGCCGATCTGAATGGCCTTGAATTTTTTTCCATCGGGAATGCCTCCGCCAATCTCCTCCACGATCTTCCGGATGCTGATGCCCATGGGTACTTCAATGAGTCCTCCCCGGCTGATCTTTCCGGCCAGGGCAAACACCTTGGTTCCCTTGCTGTTTTCGGTTCCAATGGAATTGAAGGCTTCCGCGCCGTGCCGGATGATCCAGGAAATGAGCGAAAGGGTTTCTACATTGTTGATCAGGGTTGGCTTTCCATGCAGACCTTTGTTTGCCGGATAGGGGGGCCTCATGGTTGGCAGACCACGCTTCCCTTCCACCGAGGCAATCAGGGATGTCTCTTCCCCACACACAAAGGCGCCGGCTCCTTCAAAAATGCGAACATCAAAAGAAAAGCCGCTTCCAAGAACATGATCACCAAGAATCCCTTCGTGGCGGCATATTTCAATGGCTTCGCGTATACGCTTTACGGCCAGTGGATACTCTGCCCGGATGTAAAATAGTCCATTGTGCGCTCCCACCGCATATGCAGCAATGATCATTCCTTCGAGGATACGGAAAGGATAAGACTCAAGCAGCATCCGGTCCATGAAAGCCCCGGGATCGCCCTCATCACCGTTGCAGATCATAAATTTTTCTTCTGAAACAGCTTCCCGTACAAGCTTCCATTTCACACCTGTCGGAAAACCTGCTCCTCCCCTGCCCCTCAATCCGCTTTTAGCTATGATATCAATCACATCAGCAGGCGATTTCTCATGCAGGCAGCTATGCAAAGCCTTAAAACCATCCCTGCTTTTGTATTCATTTATATCCGAAGGTTTCATCTCTCCTCGGTATTCGGTGGCAATACTTACCTGTCCGTGCAAAAATTCAGCCACGGGTGTGTCAGTCTCGCCGGAGGAATAATGCTTTACCGAATGAGGCATGTCTTTCGTCACTAGCTGGTCGAATACATTGTAAAGGCTGTTTCTCAGCCTGGGCATGGCTTTCTCCGGCTTAAAATGATGGCGGATCACCTCGTTCACCTCTTCAGGTTTGATCTTTGCATAGAAGGAGGGTGCCTCTCCCGGTTTCTGAATCTCCAGAATGGGAACCTGGTTGCAGATTCCCACGCAGCCTACGTGCTTCACGTTCACGTGTATGTTGTTCCGCCTGAGGGTGTTCTCAATTTCCGACTTTACGGCTGCACTTCCGCTGGCCACGCAACATGAACCTAATCCGATGCGGATTTCACCCTGCACCCGTTCAACTCCGTCGAGGGTGGGGGCAACGGCCGGGGCCGCCGGAGACCTTTTCAGGTGCAGGAAATCATCGAGTATTTCCGGAACCTTGCCGGTTGTGACGTGCCCGTACGTTACATCGTCGATCTGTACCACCGGGGCAAGGGTGCAGCACCCCAGGCAGGCCACCTGTTCAATGGTAAAAGTTCCACCGGCATCGGTATCCTCATGATTATGAAGCTTCAGCTCACGCCTGAGCGCATCGTGAACCAGCATGGCGCCTTTTACGTGACAGGCTGTGCCCACGCATACCTTGATGATGTGCTTGCCTACAGGTCGGAGCCTGAACTGCGAGTAGAAGGTAGCAATGCCATATACCGATGAAGGAACAATATCGGTGGTATCGCACACTCTCTGCAAGGCCTCTTCCGGAAGATAATTGAACTCCTGTTGAATGGCCTGCAGCAGAGGGATCACCTTATCGGTCGTCTTCCCGATCCGCCCAACAATTCTGTCAACTATGCCTGTGATGTTGTCTTTCATTTTCCCTTATCCTTCTTTCCCGAATAATCCTCGTTCAGCTTGAATCATTTTCCTATACAATACAGGTTCTTCTCCCCCCTGATGAATATGCGTCCGTTGGCAAAGGCAGGGGTGCAGGAAACCGGTTCGCCCAGTTTAGGTTCACCCAGGGAAACATATTCCTTGTCGACCTTGAAAATATGTGTAATTCCGGTACGATCCACCAGGTACACCTTGCTTTCAGCAATTACAGGGGAAGAGAACACTGAATTGTTCAGTTCCTTTTCCCAGAATTTGGTTCCGTTTTGTGCATCGTAGCAGGCAACCACTCCATAGCTGGTAACCACGAACAGGTATTTGTCTGTTGCCACCGGGCTGGGGATATCCGAGAGGTACTCATCGCTCTCCCAGAGCTGTACGGGTGGATTGCCCAGCTTTATGGCAGCCAGCTTGGAATAATCGTTCACCGTAAAAACAATGCCATTGGCATAGGCTGCAGATGGGCCGACCTCTCCGGTAATGGCTTCGAGTTTCCACAGCTCAGCGCCGGTTTTCACGTCGTAGCCGGCTACATATGGTTCCGCTGCCGCAATGACCTCTTTGGAAGCGCCATTGGGAACCAAAATGGGTGATGACCAGGAGGCTTTCACCGGCCGGTTGGCGCTCCAGATTGTTTTCCCATTGGAAGTGTTCACTGCAAAAATCTTTGCACTGGTGTGCTGATCGAACTGGATGATAAGCATATTGTTGTATATCATCGGCGAAGAGGCATGCCCGTAATGGTTATTGGGGAAACCTATACTTTCGACCCAGAGCTGTTTGCCATTATGGTCAAGAGCGATGAGGTCGCCATTGGCAAACACGGCGTATATCCCCTGTGCATTGACAGCAGCCGTAGGCGCTGCAAAGCCGGTTTCCTTCGAAGCTTTCGGAACCTGGGAGGATGCGCCCGGGATCTTAGGGACGGTGGCCGTCCACAGTATCTTGCCTGTATTTTTGTCCAGGCAATACACTTCCCTCCTGGTTTCGCTGGCGCCGGTAAGGAATATCTTATCGCCCCAGATCACCGGTGAGCTGTTTCCGGGCAGCGGAGTTGCCGTTTTCCAGAGGATGTTTTTACCGGAAGGGCCATCCCAGTCAAGGGGTATGTTCTTCTGCACAGCAATACCATTGCCGTTGGGTCCGCGGAAGGTGGGATAAATCTCGCTGGCAGGGAGAGGCTGTCCTGCTTCTGCACTTCCGGCCTGTGAAAAGGCCGTCTTTTCTGCCACACCTGCCATTAAGGTAGTGGTATTTGATGCAACTGCGGAAGTCGTATCCTCGCCTGAGCCCTGTACAGATGCGGCAAGTGAATCGACCGGCCGGGTTTGAACGCCGGTACTGTCGGATTGAACAGCTGCAATTTTAGTTGCGTCGGAAGTTTTTTGCCGGAGTTCCCTGTTGGTGAGGAAGCCAAAAAGCAAAGAAAGAAACAACAGCAATCCTCCACCGGACAATATCAGTATTCTTGCTTTTTTCTGTACCACGAAGATATTCAGGTCCTGTTCCTCCGAAAGCTGAGGGTTGATCTTTCGTCGCAGCCTGATCCATTGCAGGGCAATCAGCATTACAGCCAGACCGGCAAGCAAAAGGTAACCGCCCATTCTGACCTGCCACTGGCTGGTGAAATATGCCTTCCTGGCCAGCAGATCGAGGGTACGTATCTGTTCGCGCAGCACGGTATCGCCCGGATTCTGGTTCAGACGGTCCACCAGGGCAGTGATCACCTGCATATTGGTAGGATCGGCCTTTTTCAGCTGGATGTAATTAGCTACCATGAGGATGCACACGACAAACGAGAAGACTCCTGCAATCATGGCGATCCGCTGCAGCAGTTTTTCGCCGGGCGCTCCTTCGTTTTCTTTATGACTCGATATTTCGTTCATAGCTCATTTTGCGTTCATTCCTGGTGTACTTACGTTTATGTTTTGGCTAATAGATGTCATTGTGCGGCCGACTTTTTCAAGGCATTGAGCTGGGCATCGTTCATGTCTGGTTTAACCGGACAGTATTCCAGGCAGCGGCCACAGGAAAGGCATTCCCCCTTGCTTGGCCAATAACCTTTGCGATAACGTGGAATGGCCAATCTGGCGAGCGTTAGCCCGATCACTAAGCCCACAAATCCTCCCAGGATCCAGCCACCCCAGTAAAACTGGCGCCTGATCGATGCCACTTCCTCATTCAGCTTATCGACAGCCTGTCCGGATGATCTGAAGGTAGTTACATCGACCTGCTGAAGGGAGGTGAGCTGATTATCGGGAAGCAGCAGTTCACTGGCCAGACGTACCTTGGGATTCACATTAGCCAGGTTTCCATGGATCATCGAACCTCCAAAACCGCCAAGCAGCATAAACAGGGGAATGAGTATAGTGAAAAGGATCAGTCGTTTTACCGTTACGTTGCGGCTTTCCGGCGACTTATGCCCTAAAGGTTTATTGATGGCTCCGAAGGGACAGGAATTTTCGCATAAGCGACAGTCAATGCAAACGGTGGGTGTGATGGACAAATGCTTTTTCGACACCCGGCTGACCAGGTTCAGCAGTACGCCATATGGGCAGAAGAACCGGCAGTAAGGCCTGGCGATGAAAACGCCAACCAGCAGGAATAACACGCCGATAACGAACATAAAGAAAGGTGCATTGACGCGGAAGAATCCTACAAAAGGATCGTAGCGGCAAATGATGAAGTCGGTGCCGGTAGCGGCGTACAGCACGGCCAGTCCCAGGTATATATACGGAACGAGGCCCAGCAACGATTGCACCCATTCGTTCAGCTTCATGGGTTTGATCGCAAAAACATCCTGTATGGCGCCCAGGGGGCATACGCCGGCGCAAAAGGTCCGGCCGTAAAACAAAGCAAACAGCAGGGGTATGATAAAAAAGGCAATGGCCGTAAGCGGAATATGGTACTCCGGGTGAAAAAGGCCCAGTACGACATTCTGAAGGGAACCAACCGCGCAAATGCAGCCCTCGCGGTAAAATCCAAAATAAAGGATCGAAAATACCGTAACGCCGAAAACACCCATACGTGAACGTTTCTTCAACACGAACCATGTGACGAGCGAGATGCTTGCCAGGAGAACCACCACATCAAGGTATTCCAGAATGATTGATCGCGGCATCGGCGCCTGGGTGGCAGGCACAACATATTTGCTCTCGAAGTCAGGTTTTGGGAAGCGCTGAATACCGAAATTATTCAAGGCCAACAAGGCCAACAATATAACCAGCATGGCTATGGACGCGCCCTTTTTCATGGGGACGCTGATATTTTTTTCTTTATCCGGACGATTAGGCTTGGCAGGGTTCATATTCCGGGATTATCATCAGTTTTAAATCAATTCTATTTTTTTTGTAAGCATAAACAAAACTTTCGCCCTGGTCACCCCTTCTTCGGGTTTTCAAAACCTCTCAGCTGGTATGCTTCCGACAGGGGAACGCGGCTCCATGCCTCTGCCGGACATGCACGTGCGATGGAACATTCGTTGCAGTTCACGCAAATTTTATGCTGGGCCTGCAACTGAAGCGAACCATTGCCGAATGCATTGCAACCTTTCACACATTTACCGCATCCAATGCAAAGTTTTTCATCGATGGTGTATTCAAAGAAAGGCTCTTCAACGAATTTGCGTTTGATGGCGCTGGTGGGACACAACTGGCTCTCGGCTGCTGTATTGAATTCCTTCGTTTCCGGCCTGAGATATCCGCCGCAGAGGTCGCAGTACCCGCACATATCATATACATGGATACACTTCACGGCCGAAGGCGTAAGCACACAGTTCGTTGCGCAGCGCCCGCACTGCACGCACTTGGAGGGATCGAGCTGCCACACATAATTTCCCGCATTGGTTTTTCGGGCCAGAAAAGCAGCCACCCCCACCAGGCTGAGCCCGATTCCTGTTCTCAGACTTTTATGCAAAAAATCACGCCGGTTGAATTTGTCCTGGTTTTCCATAGCATCTGAACTTAAGTTATTTCCTGGCATATACCCGCACAAGCATAGACTGGCCGTCAAGTGCATAAATATTTCCGTCCCGGTCTACTGCCAGGTCGTGAATAGGAGCGCTGATGGTACATGTATTCAGGGACTTTTCATTGACTTCGGCAGGTCCGGTCACTGCGCAAACATATTTACCAACCGGGTCGTATAACTTAATGCGGTCGAGTCCTTTTTCATAGGTTACAAAGTACCCGTTCTGCAAAATGGCAAAATGAACCGGATTGCAGCAACCGGCAAAGCCTTCCAGAGACATGGAAGCCATTCCCCAGGAAGAGAGCAGTTCTCCTTCAGGAGAAAAATGTTCCAACTGGTGCATGCCCGTGTTGGCAGCCCAAAGCTCGTTGTATGGTCCGGCAGCAATGTCGAAATACAGGCTGGGAATGATGAATCCCTTCACCCCTTTTGTGGTGTCTTTCTTTCCGATGGTATTGATCAGCCTGCCCTGGTCATCGTATCTCAGGATGATGCTGTTCTGGGCGTCGGCCGCGTAAATATCATTACCCATGCTGGCGAGGGACGTGAAATAGCTGTCTTCGAGATAGGGTTTCCACACAGCCATGCGCTTCCCCTTCATATCGAATACTTCCACATGGTTTGCCAGTCCAAGGTATATGGCTTTGCCCGGATCGAGCGCAATGGAACTGAGGTTTGAATCAACCCGGAAGCTGAAAAGCATCTTCCAGTCTTTGTTGTAAACCTGCACTTCTTTGTCGCTGCACACATAGGCATTGAGTTCATCATCCAGGACAATGGCCGTAAAATTCTTCAGTGTCGTTTTCAGTTCCCGGATCTCCCTGTAGCATATCTGGCTTGAATCGATTTGTTTCAGTTTGTCGATGCTGTACATGTCAGGATTGGGCGCTTTCGAGGAGGGCCCCCTGAAAAAATCCAGCACGATCAGTACGATTAACGCGATCAGGATCAGGACGGACAATCCGAGGATCAATCTCTGTTTCATGGCGCTGTGGTTTTTGACATATGATCAGCTCATTTTGTGCGCATATCTAAACATACCATTTGTTTGGAATCCCTCAGAAGCAGGTATCCGTCGGCCATGGCCATGGGACCCCAGGCATCCTGACCGTCAAAGAGCTTTGCTTTATCGAGGTATTGAAATTCCGATAAATTGGCTTTGGCAATGGACAGTGTACCGTCATCGTTCAGTATGAAGAATTTTCCATCGGCGAGCAGATATGGCCCCAGCCCATAGCGATCGGTTTTGCTGCTGGTCCAGAGTATCTTTGTTACGTCGTTCTCATCCACGCATACGAACTGGTTGCGGCCTGCTCCGGCATCTTTAGGAAGGATGGCGAAGATATGGTGACGGTAAAAAATGGGGGTCTGCTGCTCTGATGCCAGCCCGCTGGAAGGTTTGTATTCCTTCAGTATTTTCACAGAGAATCTGTCTCCGGAAGGCACGAGCTGAATAAGCATGGAACCATAGCCATAACCGGCAGTCAGCAATATTTTTCCGTCATCGAGTACCAGAGGTGAGGGAGCAATTACCGAAGCCATGAATTTATCGGTCTCCCACAGGATCCTCCCCTTGTCCCTTCCCGAACCCGACACTCCACAAACCCCGCCAATGGCCGAATACACATACATTTTCTTCCCGTTAAAAGTCATAGGAATAACAGATGAATGGGACATTTTCCATTTACCCGAATTGGGCGTTTTCCAGCACACCTTGCCGGTTTTGCAGTCAACCCCAATCATCAGTGATGTGCCTGCAGGGGCAATGATGGCAGTGTCGTGGTCGATGAGCGGGCACTGGCCGGTATACCAGAGCGGGACCTCGGTATTGAATTCGCGGGCCAGGTCAATACCCCAGAGAAAATTGCCATTGATGGGATCGGTACACATTACCTGGCACCTGGGCCCGATCGTGACCACATATTTGTCCGTCACGGCGGGAATGGTGCGCGACATACCATGATTCCGTTTCAGGTTCACTGCATACCATCGCCTCCACAACTCCTGCCCTGTTTCAAGGGAAAAACAACGCAGGGCATCATCTTTCTTTCGTTCATCATAATCGAGCACATACACCCGTCCGTTATATATGGCCGGTGCGGCATGACCATCGCCCAGTTCGACCTTCCACAGAATTTTTGGGCCGCTGCTTCCAAATTTATCGATCAGTTTTATCTTTTCCTTATCGATATTATCAATATCCGCTCCCCTGAACCGGGGCCATTTGCCTGTAAGGGTGGTCTTGATCGTACCGTATTCCTTGAATTTCTCTCCAATGATCACACTGTCCGACATAACCGTTTTCAGCGGACGGTTATCCTGTCCGGGCACATTGGCCTTCATATCCCTCACCGGATTATGAAAAAACCACCAGAGAAAGGCAACCATCCCGATTCCCGCCACAACCGATAATACGATCCTTTCTTTTGCTTTTTCTTTCATTGCCTTGTCCCAACTATTCCATTAATCCGGCTGGCAGAGCAAACGCACTGTTGAATACTATTCCTTCTGCCTGATATCGTATGCCAAAAGAGCTTTGCCGTGTCTTATCCAGAGAATGCCCTGGCTGATTACCGGGTGGCGAAGTATTCCTGGTTGCCTTTATCGATTTTGAATTTCCCGGCAATTTCCATTTTCGGGCCCCCAGCATTCAGCAAAGTTACTTCACCATTATCGGAATAACAATATAACCGGTCATCGGCATAAACTAAGCTGGCATCCTTGGTTTTCAGTGAATCCGTGACCTGTC
>JAKAMP010000531.1 GCA_021812865.1 Bacteroidota bacterium
AACCGGTATGAACAACATTGATCTTGAATATGCCAGGGCAAAAGGGGTACAAGTGAAGAATGTGGCAGGGTACAGTACACAAAGCGTCGTGCAGGTTACTTTCGCCACCCTGTTGAATCTGCTCTGCCAGGTTCCATACTTCGATCGTTACGTTAAATCAGGCGAATACACACACAGTCCCATTTTTACACACTATGGCAGGGAATTCTTGCAGCTTGCTGGCAGAAAATTCGGGATCATCGGACTGGGAACCATAGGGCGGGAGGTAGCCAGGGTGGCCGCTGCTTTTGGTTGCGAAGTCGTATTCTATTCCACCAGCGGGAAAAACAATCATCCGGTGTATAAGCGTCTTGAACTGGAACAATTGATGAGGGAATCGGACATTGTTTCGATCCATGCGCCCCTGAACGCTGCTACAAACGGATTGATTGATTACGCGAAAATCTGCCTGATGAAGCCGACAGCAATCCTTACCAATATGGGAAGAGGAGGGATTGTGGTAGAGTCGGATCTTGCCAGGGCGCTCAATGAAAACCGAATTGCAGGCGCAGCTATCGATGTCTATGCGAAGGAACCCATGGACCCCAATCATCCCTATCTTTCAGTGAACGATCCGTCAAAGCTTATTCTGACGCCTCATATTGCCTGGGCCAGTGTTGAAGCCCGTGAACTGCTGGTGAGAATGATGGCAAAGAATATCCAGGACTATATAGTCTCCAAAAAGTGAAACGGCTTTATGTTTGCGATGCAGGCCTACTTTACATTTACCGATCAGTCGTGCCGCAGCGCTTTAACCGGATCGATCCGCGCCGCCCTGAATGCAGGGTATAATCCTGCTGCAAGGCTTATCAGTACCGAAAATGCGATTGCTCCCAGGATGAGCCATCCAGGAAAATAGAACAGGTTCACCTTCACTCCATTGTCGGGTATAAGGCTGGAATTGGCAATCAGGTTTGCCAGCCGGGTAACAAGCCAGCCTAGCAGCAGCCCGAAAACAGCGCCCAGGAAACCGATCACGGCTGCTTCGGTGAAAAATATCAGCCTGATGTCTTTCTCGCTTCCGCCTATAGCCTTCATGATCCCTATTTCCCGCGTCCTTTCGAGGATCGACATCAGCATGGTATTGATGATGCCCAGGGAAGCCACCACCAGTGCAATGGTACCAATGGCCGACAGAATCATATCGAGCATACGGAATCCCCTTTTTATCTGGTCAAGCTCATCCACCACCGCAAAAACCTGCAATCCCCTGCTTTTCAAGGCTTTCCTCACCGGATCAATGTAATCGATACTTTTTACCCTGACATGTATGGCGCTATACTGGTCCTGCTTCTTCTTGCTCTCCAGCAGATCCCATACGCTGGTGAAGCCAAGCTGCGGAATTTTTGATGCAGTCACCGGAGGCACCATGATGCCTCCCTTGAATACCATAGGAGAGAACGTGTTCGATCTTTTCAATATGCCGCAAATGGTGAGTTCAGTTTTTGTTTCTGTGAACGGGAGATTCTTTCCCAGGTTGGAAATGGCAGCGATGGGATTGGCCATGATTTTGGACGGGTTGATATTGGCCGATACCAGGGTCAATGCTTTTCCGATCAGCGAATCGGCAGGAAGGATTTTGAACCCGCTGGCCGAATCCTTTTTTGTGAGAGTATATGGATTGTCCTTATCGGCTACGATGATCTTCATGTCACGCAGGGATTCCCATCGCATCACCACGCTGTGTGCCGAGTCATTGCTGTAAAAGCTTCCACCCAGAAGTTCATTGTATGGTTTGTATTTGCCCATGACAGCCGGGAGAGCCTGAACGGTGGTGGTATGATTGTTCTTGCCCATCTCAATCCGGGTTGGGAAAGTGATTTCAGGGTATGCATAGATCACATCCCTGATATGCCTGATGTCTGACAGGACGGAATCGTTCAGAACCACTGTACTGTCTCCTGAAGCAGGCTCTCTATCCATACCACGCCCTTCGCCTGGCCCAATATTCATGGGGGATGAGGTTACGATAAGGGTGGTGAATATCTCATTTTTCTTGAAAGCATCGGTTACATTCTTTTCCATGCCTGTGCCGAAAGAAATCATGGAAGTGAGGGCGCCAATACCGATCACTACGCCCAGTACCGTAAGGATGGTTCTGACCCTTGACCGGAGAAGGTTTTCAAAACCCAGTTTCAGCAAATCGAAATAAAACATACGCTTTGATTTTTCAGATGATTTTCCCGTCTTTTAGACGGATAAGTTTGTTGGATACTGTGCCCGCCAGGTCCTGGTCGTGTGTCACCATGATCACCGTAATGCCCGTGTCCCGGTTGAGCGACTTCATGATCCCGATAATTTCCTCCGATGTAAGGCTGTCCAGATTACCTGTGGGTTCATCGGCAAGTAAAACTTTCGGATCGTTGGCCAGTGCTCTCGCAATTGCCACTCTCTGCGCTTCACCTCCCGATAATTCAGAAGGTTTATGTGCAAGCCTGTTACCCAAACCTACCCTTTCGAGCAACGATACTGCTTTTTCCGTACGTTTTCTCCGGGGATACCTGCCAAATATCAGGGACAGTTTGACATTCTCGAGGGCTGTGGCATGCGAAACAAGATTGAACGACTGAAAGATCATGCC
>JAKAMP010000028.1 GCA_021812865.1 Bacteroidota bacterium
CCGATCAGACCTGGTTCACATTCAGACATAACCATGCGGGCGAGGAGCTCGACATACAGATTGATATTGTAAGTCTGACCGGACAGATTGTTAAAATTATTCATGTTACGCAAAGTGACGATGGTTTTACAACTTCGCCTATACCTTGGAACGGCAGAAATTACAGTGGACAGGCTGTGGCCAGAGGGATATACATATACCATGCACGCGTAAAAACGCCTGGGGGTCAGGTAGCGGAAAGAAGTGGTAAAATGATGTTATTGAGATAATTGCGAATAATTTTGTCTTGGACAGCAATAAATTTATATATTTGTTGGTTTTATGTTTAATTCAAACTCAGAACACTTCATGCCTGTAAGAAAAGCGAGCCTGGTTTTTTCAGCGATTTTGTTGTCCTGCATCGGTGTTGCACAAACCCAGATTAGCACAAAGAACTTAAATGGCAGTGATCTGAATGCCATCCAATCGGCGGTGCCTTTTCTTACCATTGCGCCCGATTCAAGGGCAGGCGCTATGGGTGACGTGGGTGTAGCAACTTCGCCTGATGTCAACTCCATACACTGGAACAGCGCCAAGTTTGCCTTTATCAAGGAAGATGCCGGTGTAGCGCTCTCATACACCCCCTGGCTTAGAAATCTGGTGAACGATATCAATCTTGCCTATCTTACAGGATATAAACGAATTGACCGTCAACAGGTGGTCGCTGCTTCCCTGAGGTATTTCGCCTTGGGTGAAATCATTTTCACCGACGGATCAGGAAATGTAATCAGGCCATTCAATCCTAACGAGTTTGCCATCGATGCCGCCTATTCGCGTTTGTTTACCGATCGGTTCAGCGGTGGGATTGCTTTCCGCTTTATCCGTTCCGACCTAACAGGGCGACTGGAAGGCGACAACCTTGGTGGGGAAACCAAACCGGGGACCTCTTTCGCAGCCGACATTTCTATGTACCATACCCAGAATTTCAAAGTCAGTGACAAGGATCTAACGGTGTCTTATGGAGCCATGATCTCCAACATCGGAACTAAAATATCCTATACGTCTGGTCTAGGAAAGGAGTTCATCCCCATCAACCTCAGGATTGGGGGAAATACCAAAGTTCAGCTGGACGATTTCAACGCGCTGTCATTTGCCATTGACCTGGACAAGCTGCTCGTTCCTACTCCACCCATATATTATCAGGCAGGAGATACCTTACCCGGTGGGAATGTTGTCCAGACCGGCCAGAAGATCATTGCATTCGGTAAAAATCCAGATGTTTCGGTGTTCCAGGGAATGATCCAGTCGTTTTACGATGCACCGGGCGGTTTCAGAGAAGAAATGCAGGAGATCATGATCGCCACCGGGATTGAGTACACTTACCGGAACCAGTTTCTGATCCGTGCCGGCCATTTCTACGAAGCGCAGAACAAGGGAAACCGGAAATATTTCACAGTTGGTGTAGGACTGAAATTGAATGTTTTTGCCATTGACTTTGCCTATCTTATGCCCGCTTCAGGCAGAAACAATCCTTTAGCCAATACAGTAAGGTTCACCCTTACTTTTCTTTTCGATAAAAACCACAAGAAGGCTTCCAGCATTTAAATGAAGGTCAGGGCTGGTTTCGGGTATGATGTCCATCGCCTGGTGGAAAACCGTAAGTTGATTTTGGGCGGTGTGTATATACCTTTTCATAAAGGCTGCCTGGCCCATTCCGACGGCGACGCGCTCATCCATGCCATTATCGATGCATTGCTCGGCGCTGCCGGACAAAGAGATATCGGTTGGCATTTCCCCGATACCTCCGATGAATTCAAGAATATAGACAGCCGCATCCTGTTACAGAAAACCTTCGATATCATACAGAAAGAGGGTTACAGGGTAGGCAATATCGACTGCACCATAAGCCTGGAACAACCTAAACTGAAACTGCATATCCCGGAGATGATTGCTGTGATCAGCGAAATCCTTCACATGCCCGTGGGCGCCCTGAGCGTCAAGGCCGGAACGAATGAGAAAATGGGATTTGTGGGTACAGGTGAAGGCGTGGCCGTATACGCTGTTTGCATTCTTGAAAAAGACTGATCTCTCTTTATGGCTTTGGAAGTGAAGAAAATCTTAATCCTGGGAGCCAGTCCTGATCCAGGGAAATACTCAAATATTGCAGCCAGAAAGCTTATCCGGTCGGGGTACGAGGTTGTGCTTTTGGGAATCAGGCACGGAGAGATTGAAGGACAAAAGATACAGACCGTGATGCAGGGATGTGAGGAAGTGCATACCGTGGCGCTTTACCTCAGCCGGGAAAAACAGGACTCCTATTCCGAATTTATCTTTTCTCTGAAACCACAGCGAATTATATTCAACCCGGGTACAGAAAATCCGGAACTGATGGAAAAGGCCAGGCAAAAGGGTATAGAGACCGTATATGATTGCCTGATAGAGATGATTCAACAAAAGCAATTCTGAGATATGCTGAAAACAATCCATTCCATCGCAGAATTTGAGGCTACCCTGAAGGAAGAGCGAGCTGTACTGGCTTATTTTTCCACTGCTGCCTGCAATGTCTGCAAGGTTTTGAAACCAAAGGTGGATGAATACTTTACTGCGAATTTTCCCCTCATCCATCTTTGTTATATAGACAGTAAGCAGACTCCCGATATTGCTGCACAGCAAAGAGTACTGGTAGCCCCCACAGTGGTGATATACTTCGAAGGCAGGGAATTTTTCAGGTTCAGCCGGGCATTTGGCCTGGAAGAGATGGCCGGAAAGGTTGAGCGCCCTTACAGTCTGATGTTTGGTGATTAATACCTCGTAAGAACAGCTGAAACGGAATCCACTCCGCCATTATCCTGTGCAGTAAAAATCAGGGTGATTTTCTGCCCGTTATCAGTAATATTTCCTGTGCCAGATATTAGAAAGCCGCTGGCGGTCTGTTCCGGAATTTCAAGATAATCGAGACTTACATAAGCATTAACCTTCACGCCGGTTCCCAGATGGTAAAAATTGTCAATCAAAATTTCATTATCATTCAGGGTTGAACGGGTAATTTCCACGTCATAATAACTGCTATTGAACACTGCGCTCTTTTCCTGGCAATGCCAGGTACCGGGCAGCTTGCTGGTCACGTTCTGGCTGTCGTCCTCGCAGGCCGAAACGATTACAAGGAGCAGAATAACAAGGAATGGTAGAATTTTCTGCATGGGCTCAGTGTTTATTTGTTTTCTGAAATACACGGTTTATTAGCTTTTCGTCTGCCAGGTAGGGTACAGTAACCTGCAGCCGGGGTTCGTGTTGCATGGCTTTACGGATGGTATCCATGGCTCCCGGGTTGCGGGCCCAGCTACGGCGGGTCACACCATTGTTCACATCCCAGTAAAGCATGGATTTGAGGCGGCGGTCGGTCTCTGTTGTACCATCGAGCATCATTCCGAAACCGCCGTTGATCACTTCTCCCCAGCCTACGCCTCCTCCGTTGTGGATCGATACCCAGGTGGCACCCCGGAAACTGTCGCCGATCACATTTTGTATGGCCATGTCGGCGGTGAAACGCGATCCGTCATAGATATTGGCGGTTTCACGGAAGGGCGAATCAGTGCCTGATACATCGTGGTGATCCCTGCCCAGCACAACAGGACCCGAAAGCTTGCCTTCGCGGATGGCCTTGTTGAATGCCTCCGCTATGCGTATCCTGCCTTCGCTGTCGGCATAAAGGATACGTGCTTGCGAACCCACCACCAGCTTGTTCCTGCCTGCTTCCCTTATCCAGTGGATGTTGTCGTTCATCTGCGACCGGATATCGGCAGGGGCTTCCTTTATGATCTCTTCCATTACCTGCAGGGCTAGTTGGTCGGTGGTTTCGAGATCGCGGGGGTCGTTTGATGCACACACCCAACGGAAAGGGCCAAAGCCATAATCGAAGAACATTGGCCCCATGATGTCTTCCACGTAAGAAGAATACCTGAATCGCCCTTTTTCAGCCATCACATCGGCGCCGGCACGGGAGGCTTCGAGTAGAAAGGCATTACCATAATCCCAGAAATACATTCCCCGGGCGGCAATTTTGTTGATTGCCTGCACCTGGCGGCGGAGTGAAGCATACACCTTCTCTTTGAAAAGGGAAGGATCGGAGGCCATCATTATATTCGATTCCTCGAAACTTTGTCCGGCCGGATAATACCCTCCGGCAAAAGGATTATGCAGGGAGGTCTGATCCGAACCCAGTTCAACTTTAAAATTCTCCCGGTCTATGGCTTCCCAGAGATCTACGATATTGCCCAGATAGGCCAAAGATACGGCTTCTCCTGCGTTCCTCGCCCTGTTTGCGCGCTCAAGCATGGCGGTCGTATCGGTAAATACTTCGTTTACCCAGCCCTGCTCATGTCTTTTTCTCAATGCTTTTTCGTTCACCTCTGCCACGAGGCATATTCCACCTGCAATGACAGTTGCTTTAGGCTGAGCACCCGACATGCCGCCCAATCCTGAGGTTACAAACACTTTCCCTTTGAGGTTGCCTGTGTCTGAACCGCTCAGTTTGCGGCCGGCATTCAAAACGGTAATAGTGGTTCCATGCACAATGCCCTGTGGACCGATATACATATAGGAGCCAGCCGTCATTTGCCCGTATTGCGATACACCCAGGGCATTGTAACGCTCATAATCGTCCTGGCTGGAGTAATTGGGAATGACCATTCCATTGGTCACCACCACCCGTGGTGCGTCTTTGTGGGAAGGGAAGAGCCCTGCCGGGTGACCTGAATACATCACCAGCGTCTGTTCGTCGGTCATTTTTGCCAGGTACTTCATGCAGAGCAGGTACTGCGCCCAGTTCTGAAATACTGCGCCGTTTCCGCCATAAGTAATGAGTTCGTGGGGATGCTGGGCCACTGCCTCATCGAGGTTGTTCTGGATCATCATCATGATGGCCGCAGCCTGCTTTGTTTTGCAGGGATATTCATCGATTGGTCTGGCGTACATCCGGTACGATGGCCTGAAACGGTACATATATATACGGCCATAGGTTTCGAGTTCCCTGGCAAATTCTTCTGCCAAAACGTCATGATGACGCGGATGAAAATACCGCAGGGCATTTTTCAGAGCCAGTTTTTTCTCTTCGGGATCCAGGATGTTTTTTCTTACCGGGGCATGGTTGGCGGCCGGATCATAAAAGACCGTATGGGGCAGTTCTTCAGGGATTCCCTTCAATATTGCGTGATAAAATGCATTCATGAGAATAAGGAATGAAGCACAAATGTATAAAAGGACTTCTGCAAAATACGCATCCGAAAGCAGGAAAAAGAGGCCTGATATTTGATAACATATGCCAAAATAGTACATTTGATAATCTAACCAAATTCCAACACTATGAAAAGATCAACGATCATATGGCTGGTTGTACTGGCTGTCATTGTTTTATCGATCATCGGAATTATCCGTTCAGGAATCCGTGTATATAACAATATGGTAACCAAAAGAGAAGCAGTAACCAGTCAGTGGGGCAACGTACAGACTCAATACCAGAGAAGGATGGATCTGATCCCCAATTTTGTGAATACAGTAAAGGGAGCTGCCAATTTCGAACAGACCACCCTTACACAGGTAATCGAAGCAAGAGCTAAGGCCACTTCGATCAATATTGACCCCAAAAACCTTACTGCCGAATCGCTGAAGCAATTCCAGGCTGCACAGGGGGAAGTAAGTTCTGCACTGGCGCGTTTGATGGTGGTTGTAGAGAGATATCCTGAACTGAAAGCCACCCAGAACTTCAGGGACTTGCAGGTTGAACTGGAAGGCACGGAAAACCGCATTGCAGTGGAAAGAAAGAAATTCAATGATATTGCGCTGGATTATAACACGTATATCAAGAAATTTCCCCAGGTGATTCTGTCGGGCATGTTTGGTTTCAGCGAAAAACCATACTTTGAAGCAGCCCAGGGCGCAGATAAGGCTCCCGAAGTGAAATTCTGAGGATGAACCCTTCTGGCATGCCATGTCACGAGGAGTGCATTCAAAAAAATCATCATCAAATTCCAAACAGATGAAACCAGCAGGTTTTTTTTCTTCAGAGGACCGGAAACATATCGAAAAGGCTGTTCATGAGGCCGAGCAGGATACTTCCGGGGAGATCAGGGTGCATATCGACGGGAAATGCAAAGGGGATGCACTGGATGCCGCCGCCTGGGTTTTCGGTAAACTGGGTATGCAAAAGACGAAGCTGCGCAACGGTGTGCTCATTTACCTGGCCATTGAGGACCGCAAATTCGCTATTATAGGTGATGCCGGAATAAACCAGAAGGTACCGGCAAACTTCTGGGATGACGTGAAGACCACCATGGAAGGATATTTCCGCAAGGGAGAATTCACTCAGGGGCTCGTTCATGGCATCACCCTGTCGGGACAGCATCTCAAGAAGCATTTC
Source organism: Bacteroidota bacterium (assembly GCA_021812865.1). Taxonomy (GTDB): domain Bacteria; phylum Bacteroidota; class Bacteroidia; order Bacteroidales; family JAAYUG01; genus JAKAMP01. The sequence continues at coordinate 6,395 of JAKAMP010000028.1, forward strand.
CCGCATCAGAAAGATGATGTGAATGAACTGCCCGACGAAATATCCTTTGGTAAATGACCTTTAAAAGAAGGAGTAATCATCCATGAAAATCATGATCAGACTGGCTTGTATGCTTTTCCTGGCAGCAGGCGTAAATGCTACGGCGCAGAAGTTACCCGACAGGCCTGAACCGCCGAGACTGGTGAACGACTTCGCGAATATTCTCACTCCATCGCAGGCTGAGGCGCTGGAAAGGAAACTGGTCGATTTCAACGATTCCACTTCCACCCAGGTAACGGTGGTGATCGTGCCCGACCTGCAGGGAATGGACAAATCGGAATATGCCATTGAACTTGGCAACAAATGGGGTGTTGGCCAGAAAGACAAGAATAACGGGGTGCTCATGCTTGTCAAGCCCAAGACGGCAGATTCGCGCGGAGAAATATTCATTGCATCCGGTTATGGTTCGGAAGGCCCATTGCCCGATCTGAGGATCAGCGATATTATCAACGACGATATCATTCCTCATTTCAGGGACGGCGATTATTATGCCGGGATCGACGCCGGGGTTAATGACATCATTGCCTCTTTCAAAGGAGAGTATAAGGCAGTAGCGAAATCGCACAGGACTACGGGAAATAGCCCATTGCCTGTTATCTTCATCATCATTATCCTGTTCGTGATTTTTATGATCGGGGGCAGGAAATCTGGTAATCGCCCGGGGCACATTGCCAGTAAGGGTTTACCCTGGTGGCTACTGCTGGCCATGATGAATTCCGGCCCAAAAAGCGGCAGCTGGGGTGGTTTCAGCTCCGGAGGCGGCTTTGGAGGAGGTGGTGGAGGTGGAGGCTTCGGAGGTTTCGGCGGAGGAAGTTTCGGTGGAGGCGGAGCCGGCGGAAGCTGGTAGTGTTCAGATATTTGGTTATGTTGATAGAGCCCATGAGAAGAATAAATCAGAAAAGCACCGGTTTGATTCGGTGCTTATCTTTTTTTGTGTGCAGCATTTGTCTCACCATTGTACCTGCGCAGGCACAAATGCAGCCCGGTGGCAGGGACTCTTCCACCCTTACCCTGCTGTTTGCAGGCGATATGATGGGGCATGGTCCGCAGATTGAGGCTGCACGCATCGACAGCAATGGCACTTATAATTATGACACTTGCTTTTACCTCATTAAGCCTTATATTCAGCAGGCCGATCTGGCCATAGCCAACCTGGAGGTAACCCTTTCCGGTACTCCCTATTCAGGGTATCCGCATTTTTCAAGTCCCGATGCCTATCCACTGGCCCTGAAAAAGGCCGGGTTCGGCGTACTGGTAACAGCGAACAACCATGCTGCCGACCGGGGAGGAAACGGGATCAGGCGCACGCTTAAGGTGCTTGACTCGCTGGGTATTGTGCATACCGGAACCTTTGCCGATTCGGCCCGGCGCGACAGCCTGTACCCGCTTCTGATCAGCGTAAAGGGATTCAGGCTGGTCCTGCTGAATTACAGTTACGGCACCAATGGGTTGCCCGTTCCTGCCCCAACCATCGTGAACCTGATTGATACCCTTCAAATGCTCAGGGATTTGCAGATAGCCCAGTTGATGCAGCCGGATTTGATCATCAGCTTCATGCACTGGGGCAATGAATATGAGCGGTTTCCAAGTGTTCAGCAGAAAAAAATTGCTCATTTCCTGTTCAGGCATGGTTGCGACCTGGTGATTGGCTCACATCCGCATGTTATCCAGCCTGCAGAGGCCGGGTTTCCTGATCCCCATGATAGCGCTCATGTTCAGGTGGTGATCTATTCACTCGGCAATGCCATATCGAACCAGCGTGACCGATACAAAAACGGCGGCATTTTTTTCAGGGTGACGCTTCATAAGCAGGACAGCCTCACCACTATAAAAGACTATTACTATCTTCCAATATGGGTATACCTTAAACGGGCTCCCGGTCTGAAGTCAGCCTATTATATAGTTCCTCCCTATGCCCTGGATAGAGGCAAAATAGAAATGACAGAGGATGCAAAGAAGAGTATGCAGGAATTTCTGAATGACACCCGTGAACACCTGAAAGGATTAAAGGAAATGCCGGCTCCCGTTCAATAAGAGAGGTTTACCAGCCGGAAAGTCCGGTGAATGTTCTTTTTGTAAGAACAAAAAACTGCCAAACAATGCTTTTCCTGTAAAAACCCTGAAGCTCCGGCTGGTTTTTCCAGTTTTGCTGCTTCCTGTATTTTGTGTATTGAGGGATAAGCCTGTAAAAAGCAAAATGTGCCCGGAATATGGCCCCAAGGTCGCCAAAATCTCCCTTAGCCAGGAACCGGATACCTGAAATTCCGTCCAATACGAGGCGGATAAAAAGAATGGTCCACAGCCGCCGTGGAGGAAGGTTTTTGTAAAGCAGGATGAGGTTATTCCTGAAGTTCAGAAAGGTTTTCCATGGATTCTTTTTGGGCAGGGTACCCCCGCCAATGTGATATACCACTGATCCGGGGCAATATTTCAGGGTGTATCCCTGTCGCTGCATTCTCCAGCACAGGTCGATCTCTTCCATATGGGCAAACAGCACTTCGTCGAAGCCCTTTAATTGTTTGAAAACTTCGGTCCGCACGAGCATGCAGGCTCCCGTGGCCCAGAAAATATTCATTTCATCGTCATACTGGCCGGTATCTGCTTCTGTAACATCGAAAATCCTTCCCCTGCAAAAGGGATAGCCCAGGTAATCGATGAATCCGCCTGCTGCACCGGCATATTCGAACTTTTCCCGCTCATGCAAAGACCTTATTTTGGGCATGCAGGCTGCCACACCAGGCTGACTCTCCATGAGGTCGTGCAGGGGTCTGAGCCATTCAGCGGTTACTTCCACATCGGTATTTACCAGGAGGTAGTATTTTGCCGTGATCTGCGCCAGGGCCCTGTTATATCCTCCTGCGAACCCATAGTTTTTATCCAGGGTAAGGGTTTTGACCGAGGGATATTTCTGCTGAACCAAGGCAATGCTGCCATCCGAAGAGGCATTATCAGCCACCCAGATTTCAGTTCCGGCATCCAGCGAATGTCCGATCATTACGGGAAGGTACTTGTCGAGTAGGTCCCTGGTGTTCCAGTTCAGGATAACTATGGCAATTTCGGTCATACGGTTTTCTGCTGCTGGCATAAAGATTAAAAATAAGCATTATTTGGCCGCCGCATTCCATTCAGCCTGTTTTCTCTTTGTAAGCTTCCACCGGCGGTGCGACCAGAGCCAGTATTCCGGCTGTTCCCTGACGATCTGTTCGAGAATCCGCACATGTTTATCGGTGATTTCGTGGGGCTGGCATGTGGAAGGATCCATCACCAACGGAATGATCCTCACTTTATAGTGCCCGCGCCGAATTCGGATCATCCGGAAAAACAGCACCGGCATATTGAAGCGAACGGCAAGTTTTTCAATACCCAGGTATACAGGAGTGTCCTGGTTCAGAAAGGGAGTCCAGTACTGCACCTCTTCCCACACGGGTGACTGGTCGGAAATGAAACAGTTCATGGTAAGCCTTTTTTGTTCCTGCGCGTCCTTCATTACGCGAACTACTCTTTTCATCTGAACCATCCGTGTTCCGTTCCGTTCCCGGAGATTTTTCATCAGTTGGTTGAAATACGGATTGTTCAGGGGCTTATATACCGATAGGGTATGATAGGATGTTGCTCCGGGAAGACCAGCAAGCCATTCCCAGTTCCCGTAATGTGCCACCACCACCATCACCTGTTTTCCCTGCTCATAGAACTCATCCAGTATGGAAGGGTTTTCATAGGTGATCCTTTTTTCCAGTTCAGCGGGCGATATGTGGATCATCCGGATAATTTCCATCATGATATGGCTGAGGTGATGGTAGAACTTTTTCTCAAGCACACGCAGTTCTTCGCGGCTTTTCCCGGGAAAGGCATTCTGCAGGTTCTCCCTGACCACTTTCACGCGGTACCGTACAAAGTAGTATAAGGGAAAGTAAAGAATATCGGCGAGTATGTAAAGAATGCACAGGGGAAGCCAGGCGATGAGCCAGAGTAATGCATAAATAATATAAAAGCCAATAGCCTGCATAGGCGCCGTAATTAGGTTAGGGGCTCGCCCGCACAGATGCTCAGGCGGGCAGGTTATTCATAATCCGGTGAATAAGCTGGTAAAGTTCACTGAACATACCGGGTGCACCGCAGATGATTTCCCTTCCGAAAATATAATTTTCACCCCCGTTAAAATCGGTGATCTTGCCGCCCGCCTGCCTGATGATGAGAGCGGCTGCTGCAACATCCCAGGGACTGAGCCCATATTCATAGAAGCCCTCAAATCTACCGCAGGCGAGATAAGCCATGTCGACAGATGCCGAACCCAGCCTGCGCACGCCATGCGACTGGTTGAACAGGTGCTCAAGGCTGAGCATGAAGGGCCTGAGCTTATCGAAATCGGTATAGGGAAAGCCTGTGGCGATAAGGGAATCTTTTACCCGTGCAGCCGTTGAAACATGGATTTCTTTCCCGTTGAGGTATGCAGCGCTGCCTTTCCAGGCATAGAAAGTTTCTTTTGAGACCACTTCATGCACTACACCAATAATCAGTTCCTCATTGTCCATCAGGGCAATGCTGATGGCAAAGGGGGGCAGGCCATGGATGAAGTTGGTTGTACCATCGAGCGGGTCGATGATCCAGTTGAAGCGATCGCCCTTTTTTGTACTGGTGCCTTCTTCGGCAATGAAGCCGGCTTCAGGAAGTAGCTTTGTCAGGGCTTCTACCAGCTTTGCCTCCGAAGTCTTGTCGACATAAGTAACGAAATTGTGCAGGCTTTTCGATTCCACGTTGGCAGCCTTGATTTTCGGAACCTCGTTGTAGATGAATTCCCCTGTTTTTTCGGCTACTTCAATTACCTGTTTGCACAATGTACCCAGTTCCATAAGATTTGTATAGTTTTAGTTTTTTCAGGATGTTGAATGATCGCGTCGTCAAACAAA
>JAKAMP010000532.1 GCA_021812865.1 Bacteroidota bacterium
TAGGCATACGGCAGAACACCCATGGACCATGCTCGCGGGCATACCTGCTGATGCCCCGCAGAAGGCTTTTGCCATATTCCTCAGAAAAGTCAATGAGAAGAATAATTTTGATCATATTGTACCAGCTAAATCGGGTTTTCAGAAAACAGGATGCGCAGATGGAAAAGCGCCCGCGCATCCCCAGGGTGCGGTTACAACCAGGGTGTGATTGATTTACACTATTTTCATATTTACCGGATCCCAGTGAATGATCTTCTTCTGGAAATAACTGTCGTTGCATGCAAGGCAGGGTGCGGCAGCCCTGAAGCCAAATACCGGATCTTCGACCACGGGTTTTTGGGTTCTGACTCCGTCGAAGAAGTTCATGAAGTGCTCCAGGTGTTCGTCGTATGACTCGGGCGCAGTGTATGTAACGCCAGGTTTCACGGGCCTTTCCTGATCCTCTTTTGAATATTTCTGGTTGTAATTTTTCAGCAGTTCGGCCTGCATGGCTTCGGGATAGGTTCCCAATGCATCCCAGCCACCAATGCCGGGAGCTTTTGACATGATGCTGTGGGTTAAGCTGAAGCCATTATCGAGCATTTCCATAGCCCCTTCACTGCCAATGAAGCGGGTTACTCCCTTTTCGCCCAGTCCGCTGACGAAATTCACCCTGAGCATTACCTGGAAAGCAGGATGTATCTTTGTTTCCGGGTATTCCATAATGGCAGTCATCACATCGGGTACGTCGCGTCCATCCTTCCAGTAGCAAAGCTGGCCGGAGGCATATATCTTCACCGGGCCGTACGAACCGGTTACAAGGTGTATCCCTGACAGCAGGTGCACAAAAAGGTCTCCTGCCACACCGGTACCGAAGTCCCTGTAATTTCTCCACCAGAAGAATTTTTTCGGATCCCATGCCATTTTTGGCATACCCTGCGTGTAGAGGTTCCAGTCAACCGTTTCGGGCGAACCATCGGTGGGCATGGTATATTCCCAGGCTCCCAGGGCATCCTGTCTGTCGAACGAAGCTTCAATGCAGTTCAACTGCCCAATGGCGCCTTCATGATACAATTCTTTAGCTTTCTGGTAAACAATGCTGCTTACCCGCTGACTGCCCACCTGCATGGTTCTGCCGGTCTTTTTCTGGGTTTCGATAACCCCCATGCCTTCATTAATTTTATGAACCATAGGTTTTTCGCAGTACACATGCTTCCCGCTGTTCATGGCTTCGGTGGCCAGTCGTGCATGGTAGTGATCGCTGGTGCCGATGATGATGGCATCGATATCCTTGCGGTTCAGCAGCTCTTTGTAATCCCTTGTTGTGAAGATGTCTTTCCCGTACTTTTCCTTTGCCCTGGCAAGCCTGCCGGTATAGAGGTCGCAGGCAGCCACAAGCTTTACTCCAGGCACCTTTATAGCCGTATCGGTATCGACATTGCCCATGATTCCCAGCCCTATGGTAGCAACCTGGATATTGTCATTTGCAGAAACCCTTCGGTTGTAAGCCAGGGTATGGGTTTCATAAGTTTCTTTCGCAGCAAGGCTGCTCAGTGAACCTGCGGTAAGAAGAAGCGTACTTCCTCCCAGTTGTTTCAGGAATTTTCTTCGGTCAGATTGAGTTTTCATGGCAGGGTTAGTTTAGTGAGTATTGAAGGGGATATCTGGTTATCAGTCAGGAGCCGGACGGTAGTCAGTCATTTATCAGACAGTGGTCAGACAATGGCCAGACATTGGTCAGCCTATGGGGCAGTGGTTGGGTGGTTCATTGCTCAGGCTTTTTGATGATCTTTTTTATTGAAGATGGTAACATTGTTCACCAGAGGTCTTGCCCAGTATGTAATGCTGAGGATATAGCCAAGGGTGAGATAAAGAATGAACATCCCGAAACGCAGCCCGATCAGATCTTTCAGCTGCCCGATGATGAGAGGCACCAGGGCGCCGCCTGCAATAGCCGTAACGAGGATGCCCGAGAAAGTGCCATGGAATTTTTCAATGCTGTTAAGGGCAAGGGAAATGATGATGGACCACATCACCGAAAGGCAGAAGCCAAGCGCCGGGAATCCATACAACGCCATTTTTGCAGAACCGAAAAGGGTAAGGGTAAGTACCACGAAAGCGGCAATCACAAAAATCCTGAGTACGACCTTACTGTCGATCAGCTTCAGTAATCCCATACCCAGAAGACAACCGAGGGTCATCAGGCCCCAGAACCAGCCCACTGCCGAAGCCCCCTCCACCTCAGGCCTGAAACCATGATAGCTGCGGAGGAACTCCGATATCCAGTTTGCGATTCCCTGCTCTGTGCCTACATAGGCAAAAATGCCGATAAAGAAAAGAATAACCACGCGCCGTTTGAAAAGCTGTACATGGGTATCCCATGCACCGACAATCTCATCCTCCTTGCGTTCCACCTTTGGAAATCTTGAAATCACGATGATAACGATCATCGCCAGGGTAATGACAGCAAATAACCAATACAGGGATACCCACGAAAGGCCCTGCGGGGTAACCGAAGCAAGGGTTTTCAGCAGCATACCCTGTGGCTTTGCCGGAGCGGCAAGATTGGTTACCAGGTAGGAATAGACCATGGGACTAAGGAAAGATGCGCTTCCGAAAACCAGTTGGG